>CAYLPW010000095.1:0-17291 GCA_964385665.1 uncultured Saprospiraceae bacterium | reverse complement strand
AGGAGAAATTTGAATTACATGGAATTGATATTTCAGATTTGAAAGTCAATATGCCACAGATGATTAAGCGGAAGCAAGAGGTGGTCGATCAGACAGTGAAAGGCGTCGAGTATTTGATGAAGAAGAACAAAATCGACGTTCATTACGGGATGGGTTCTTTCATTGATGCGCATACGATTCAAATAGAAAAAGAGGATGGCAAAAAGGAGCAGATTGAAACAGATAAGGTCATCATTGCGACTGGTTCTGTCCCGAATCTACCAGCCATGTTCAACTTCGATGGCAAGCGTGTCATCAGTTCGACGGAGGCTTTAGAAATCACTGAAGTACCAGAAAAAATGGTCATCGTTGGTGGAGGTGTCATTGGGTTGGAACTGGGTTCTGTCTATGCCCGTTTAGGTACACAAGTAGATGTGGTGGAATACATGGATCGCATCATTCCAGGTATGGATGTCGATTGTAGCAAAGAACTAATGCGTGCCATGAAAAAGATAGGCGTTAAGTTTCATTTGAAGCACGGTGTCACTGGCGTTAAGTCCAATAAGAACAGCGTAACCGTAACGGTCAATAAACGCGATACCGAAGATACCTTTGAACTAGAAGCGGATTACTGTTTGGTCGCGATTGGGCGTATTCCGTTCACGAAAGGTTTAGGACTAGAAAAAGTAGGTGTAGAATTAGATGATCGCGGACGAGTAGTAGTCGACAAACATCTACGTACGAATGTTGAGAATATTTATGCGATTGGTGATGTCATCAAAGGAGCGATGTTGGCGCATAAGGCAGAAGAAGAAGGTGTTTTTGTCGCGGAAATAATCGCTGGACAACATCCACACATCGACTATAACCTGATTCCTGGTGTGGTTTATACTTGGCCAGAAGTAGCAGGTGTCGGACACACCGAACAAGCTCTAAAGGAGAGCGGAAAAGCCTACAAATCAGGCAAATTCCCTTTCAAAGCATTAGGACGATCACGTGCTAGTACAGATACCGAAGGGATGGTCAAAATCCTTTCGGATGCAGAGACGGATGAGGTATTGGGCATTCACATGGTCGGCGCACGTACCGCTGACTTGATTGCGGAAGGAGTTGCCTTGATGGAGTTCAGAGCGTCCGCCGAAGACATTGCGCGGATGAGTCACGCGCACCCAACGTATGCGGAAGCAGTAAAGGAAGCAGCTTTAGCAGCGACGGGAAATCGAGCGTTACATATTTAGGAAGCTGTTAGCGACTAGCCGTTAGCTTTTAGCTAATTCAGCGCAAAGTCGCTTAGAATGTTACTAGCTACACGGTAATACACTAATTAACAGTTTCGCAGTGCGTTATATCTAAATAAAAACTAAAGTTGCCATAGCTGATTGGAGCAGCTTACCGCTGCAAAGCCAATAGCTAAAGGCTAACTGCTAATAGCTTGAAAAAAATGACAGCTTTCGAGAAAGTACAAAATGTCCTTACGGAAATAGACCAATCCAATCCAAGTAGTGCAGAAGAGCTAGAGCAGTTCCGCATCCGCTACTTAGGATCAAAAAATACCATCAAACCCTTGATGGGGGAGATTCGCAATATTCCGAATGAGCAAAAGCGCGAGTTTGGGCAACTGATCAATCAGACCAAAGCGCGGGCAGAAGAGAAATTCAAGCAGCTACAAAGCGAGATTGCTGCGGCTAGCGATCAGTCAAAAGGGGAGCAGTTAGACTTGACAGCTCCTGGCGAGCCATTGTCATTAGGTTCACGTCATCCGATTTCTATCGTGATGAACCGCTTCATCGAGATTTTTGCACGCATCGGTTTTACAGTAGCAGAAGAGCGAGAAATCGAAGAAGATTGGTACAACTTCACCGCGATGAATACGCCAGAAGATCATCCAGCGCGCGATATGCAAGATACCTTCTACGTTCGCAACGCCAAAGACATGTTGCTGCGTACGCATACCTCTTCCGTACAAGCGCGTACCATGATGACGCAGAAGCCACCGATTCGTATCATTGCGCCTGGTCGTGTCTATCGGAACGAAACGATTTCGGCACGTTCACACTGTCAGTTCCACCAAGTGGAAGGTTTATATATTGATGAGGGTGTTTCCTTTGCCGATATGAAGCAGACCTTATTGTATTTCGCCAAAGAAATGTACGGTGAGCAAACCGAGATTCGTCTACGCCCTTCCTATTTTCCGTTTACCGAGCCGAGTGCAGAAATGGATGTTTGGATGGGAACAGCTACACCAGAAGCGTATCGCTTGACGAAAGGGACAGGTTGGTTGGAAGTATTAGGTTGCGGTATGGTCGATCCTGCTGTTTTGGACAACTGTGGGATTGATAGTCAAAAATATAGTGGTTTCGCCTTTGGTATTGGTATCGAACGGACAGCTTTGCAGAAGTATGGGATTAGTGATATTCGGTATTTGTTTGAGAATGATGTACGCTTGATGGGGCAGTTTTCGGGAGTGGTATCGTAACAGTCAATTCATTTGCATAATTAATCGTACAATAGGTTTGCTACTGTAACCATCAGGTAGCAAACCTATTTTTCATTCTACACCTTCTCAAATCGCTTTACCACTATACCTTCTACCGTCCACACCTTTACGAAGTAGATGCCACTCGGCAAATAGTCGATTGATAAAGAACTACCTGCTAGCTGCGAAACAGAAAGTGGACGACCAGACAAATCAAATAGCTGTATTTTCTGAATAGGCGACGTAGAAGATATTGTCAACATATCGTGAGCAAGAGAAGGATAGACCAATACTTCGCCTTTTTTTCTTGCGCGCAGATCAAGTGCCAATACATCCGAATACTCATAAGTAGGGATTTGTGAAGCAGCATTAGTAATGTCTACTTGCTTTAGTCGATAATATACTACACCTGACTTAGGAGTAGCGTCCAAGTAGCTGTATGTTTGTGGGGTAAGCGTCGTGCCACTTCCATCGACCTTCGCCACAGGTATAAATGCTTTTGCATCATAGCTACGCTCCACCTGAAAATAGTCATTGTCAGTTTCAGAAGCAGTTGTCCAAACTAATTCAACACCATCATTCACTGGAATAGCTGTAAAAGAAGTTAGTTCGATAGGCAGTGGACAAGCAGCCATATCATCTGGATAGCCAATTTCAAAATAGTCTATACTAGCACTTGGCAGCGAATTCGTCCCCGTCCTACCATCCGCATCTAGATCAAAGGAAACATCATAAAGTCCTAGAATATAGGTCACTGATACAACATTCTCGTTGGCAGTGATACCAATGTCAGTAGCAGCATTCAAAACTTGGTCATCAGTTACACTCCCGTTACCAGCAGTGGGGTCTTCATTCCCTTCGATAATAATAGTATTAAAATCGTCGATTGCCCATAATCCAGCACGAACCTGTCCACCTTGCGAACCATCAGTATCAATTGTTCCCGTAATAAATTCACTGATGGTAGATCCATTAGTGTAAGGCATTGCTGAACCTACGGGAACACTACTAACATTATTATAAATGGTGTTCATATAGCTACCGATAGCTGCTTCCTCGGAGGCAGTCAAGGTATTATTAATAGAAATCAAGGTATATTCGTACGCTTCACTAGAGCCATTGGCAGAAGTGTGACGCATGCTAAAGAACTCAGCAGGAATATTATTGGCAAAATCCCCTAAAAAAGTAAATGTAAATTTGACGTAGGCATAGTCGTTCGGTCGGCTCTGTCCATTGTTAATACTGTAATCGGAACGCCAAGAGCCACTGCTAGTCGTAGCGTAGTCTGCCTCTGTTTGTGTCCATAAGAGTCCCCCTTTTCGAATCACTTCTGCTTCTACACGTAAGTCATTAATGCCATCTTGACCTTCTTGATAAATGGTATATTCAGTAGCTCCTGTCTCAGAGCAGTCTATCATCGTAGAGGTAGGCTCAACAATGTCATAATTAGCAGAAAATACAGTAGTGCTGCCTGTAGTCACTAAAGTAGTTGTTGCAGCCGGAAATGTACTTTCGTTGAAGTCAATACGAAAGGAGGTTTGCGCTTGAACGAAAAATAGAAAAAAAAGGAAGGGAATAACTAGTAGATTTCTTTTCATGGTACTGAGAAAATCTTGTGAAGTAAAGGCGTAACTGCCCGAGATCGCTCAGTAAAGATAGTTTTATTTATAAATTATAAAAAATGTGACAATTCATTTCAAGATTCTAACTTCCATCTCTTCACCGCCTTCGCCACATTCTGCCCATCCATCGCTGCCGATAAGATCCCACCGGCATAACCCGCACCTTCTCCACATGGAAATAAACCTTCGATTTGCTCGTGCATGAAAGTAGCTCGATCACGTGGTATTCGAATGGGTGAACTAGTCCGACTTTCTGTACCAACGACAACCGCTTCTTCCGTAAAGTAACCTTTCATTTTTCGACCAAATTCCTGAACACCCTGTTGTAATCGCTGATAGATCGGCTGTGGCAATAAGCGATGCAAAGGAGCAGCATATATACCAGGAATGTAGGAGGTATCTGGTAGGGTGGAGGAGACCTTTTGACTGACAAAATCGGCGAGACGCTGTGCGGGTGCTTGCTGAGAACCGTCGCCGTACTGAAAGACGTTTTGCTCTACTGACTTTTGAAATTCTAGTGCCGCAAAGACACCATACTTTTCTTGATAGTCAGCCAGGTCTTGTAGTTCTACTCCAACCACTGTTCCAGAGTTAGCGAAAGGCGAATCGCGTCTAGATAATGACATCCCATTAACGACCAACTCGCCTGGCGTAGTCGCCGCTGGCACAATTAATCCACCTGGGCACATACAAAAAGAAAAAACACCTCGATTTTTGACTTGTGTGACCAACTTATAGCTAGATGCTGGTAGGTGCTCTTCGCGTGGTTTTTGGTTGTATTGAATGTTATCAATTAATGCCTGAGGGTGCTCAATGCGAACACCCAGCGCAAAGGGTTTGGCTTCAATATAAACATCACGCTGATGGAGCAAATGGTAAATATCTCTTGCAGAATGTCCAGTCGCTAAAATAATAGCATCTGCATAGTGAGTTTCAGAATCATTGACAATAACGCCTTTCATTTCATTATCACGAATAATAAAATCTGTGACACGTTGACCAAAGCGGACTTCACCACCATAGTTTTCGATAGTCGCGCGAATGTTAGCCACAATGTTAGGCAATTTATTAGATCCGATATGTGGATGCGCGTCGATTAAAATATCTTCTTTCGCGCCGTGTTCCACCAACAGTCGAAGCACTTTATCAATCTTCCCTCTTTTATGTGAACGTGTATACAGTTTTCCATCGGAATATGTTCCTGCGCCACCTTCCCCAAAACAATAATTAGAATCAGGATGAACTTGTCCGAATTGCTGGATAGCACGCAAGTCACGACGACGTTCGCGTACGGGTTTTCCTCTGTCTAAAACGATAGGTCGATAGCCTAACTCTATCAATTCCAATGCAGCAAAATAGCCAGCTGGACCTGCACCCACAACGAGTACTTCAGGCGCATCAGAAACATCGTGAAAGCCAGACAGGATACTTGGCTCACCCTCAAATGGTTCTACCGTAGAAACAGCAGTCCGCAAGCGCACAAATGGTCGGCTACCACGTGCATCAATAGAACGCTTGAGCAACTGAAAATCAGTGACTTCTGAGATAGAAACACCACATTTATGAGCTGCTCTCGCTTTGACTTTTTCCTGGTCGACTGCTTCTTCAGGTAATAGTTTTAGTTCTACAATTTGCTTCATGGCGAACCTGATTTAGAAGTCATCGTCGTGTCGATAGGGGAAGGAATAGCTTCTAAAAATTCAGGTTTGAGTTTCCACACTGTCTTCTCGTCATTTTGCGGTTCAAATTCTTCGGGAATAAACACACTAGTCTGCACATGTTCGACTACATCTACTTGCACTTGCTCCCCATTGATCCATCGACGAATAGTGACTGCTTCTCTATCTTTATTGACGGAAGTCAGTACAAGTACGACACTAGAATCAGGATCAGAAGCAAAGATGTCGTAGCGATTGTTGTCAATGAAGTGTTTCAGAACAGAAGCTGCTGCATTTTCTAACAAGACAGTAGTTTCTGTCATGACTACATTGCCTGCCCAAGCCTCAGCTTTGACATCACCTACTAAATCCAAATTAATCTCAGCTGCCTCTTTAATCTCTACTGTCTTGTGTAGCACCTTTCGTTGCGCCTGCAATGATACAGACAAGCACACGATAAAAAGTAAAAGCAATAGTTCACGCATAAGGATACTTTAGTTTTCTCTGCAAACAGAACGCTTGACGTTCACATTCAGTCTAAATGTAGACGTGATGAGATTAAAATATGACTATTTTCTAGCTTCCCATTTCACTTCTTCTATGCCTAAAGTGTGCGCCTGATAGCGAGCGAGTGTGAATAAATAGTCGGATAAGCGATTGAGATATTGAATAATGACTAACTCCACAGGCGAAGACTCACGCAGTTCACTCACTAGACGTTCTGCTCGACGACAGACACATCGTGCAATATGACAGTGCGAAACGGTAGGATGACCACCTGGCAGCACAAAATGCTTCAAAGTGGGAAGTGTCTCATCCATTTTATCCATCTCTTTCTCGAGCAGTTCCACATCATCCATGAGTACATCAGGCACTGGCATATTTTTTTCTGGATCACTCGCTAAGTTAGAACCAATTGTAAAGAGGCGATCTTGAATTTCTTTCAACGTTTTTTTGACCTCCTCTTGCTGTACTAAGTCGCTCAACAAACCTACATAGGAATTTAATTCATCGACCGTTCCATAGGAGTCGATGCGAATGTGGTGCTTGGGCAGACGTTTGCCTCCAAACAAGCTAGTTTCTCCTTTATCTCCAGTTTTTGTATATATTTTGAATGCCATAATAGTTGAATTTGATGGTAAACTACAAAGCCTATGACTTCTACATCATAGGCTTTTATTCTTTTATAAAGTATGTGGTGAAGTCATAGCTTGGCTGGCAGCCGAGCCGTGACCGTTTAGGCTTTTTCGTCCAATTGTTGCTGAATTTTAAATAATAAACGTTGCGCATTCAACAAGAAGTCATCGTTATTAAATTTGAACTCATTATGTACCATTAACAAACGAGCTGCATCGAAAGAAGCAGACCCTGGAACAACCTGACGCGCCGCAATGGGATGCAGCCAATATTGTAAGTTATTGGAACGCAAATGCGAGTCGATACGGAAATTGATGACTTTCGATAATTTATTCAAAGAGAATAAATAGTTCGTCGCTTGATTCAGCTCTTTCTGTAAATCCTTAATACGTGTCGGTCGAAAATCAACACCACACTTTTCTAACAGAAAAATATCTCGGCGACCATCAAAAACAACCACATCACGGACAGCATATTTACGAAAATTCTTCATGAAAAATCGTTTGACATGCATGCGACTCGGGTTCACTCTTTGGAAGGCATAGTTAATATCGTCTTCCCCCATGCGAAACTCCTCGTCAAACGGTTTGCGCCGGCGTGTACGCATATTCACGACTTCTTTATTTCGGCTGGTCGTGTGTCCAAGTTCATTGGTTTTAGAGAATACATCAACTACGTCTACATCTGCGGTATTTTCCCAACTTTCAATGTAGATTCGTTCTGTTTCAATTTCGTATACTAACAGGGAGGCATCACTTATGGCGTAGAAATTTGGGTAGCCGCCGTATATGTTTCCATATTTGAGCTCTAAAAAGGTAATGTTACGATTCACGGTTTTCTTGTATAGATTTTCAATAATTTAAGGTAGCTGCTCAATCGGTTTTATCATATGAACTGGTGTAAGACAACTGTTCGAGTTGGTTTAAGGCGCGGCTAACCTAACTTTTTCTATTCCTTCAAAATGCAAATTAAAGAATTTAGTTTTAAGTACTAGCAAAGACCTTTAGATTAATTTAAGGAAAGTTAAGTCAATCCATGAATCATCATGTAAATGGTGTGTATGGCAAACTGCATAAAACTTGATCTGACACCTGGTAAAAGTACTGCGTATCGTCGTAATCAACAGATTTGTCTACCTCAGACAGATTTGTTCTGTTGACTATTCAATTGAACCCACCAAATAATATTGGTGATGACGAAACACTAACGAAAAGTGTAATTTGTTATACACATGTGCAAATAAAGCATGTTGTGGAAATACGCAGAATGAATACCTTTGTTCCTTAATATGTGTAGAGAATTGAATCTACTACTACAATTTGTTTGTACACCAGTGACCTGCTCTACACACTTTTCTTAATAACAACAAGGCTAAACGATATGCATGCAGACAACTTCACAAGAAATGTTTCTTAGACGTGTTCTCTTGTTTTTGTGCTATGGTAGCTTTCTCATAGGTTACGCATTTGTTCAAGAGCAGGGTTTCTTTTGGGACACCGTTCAATTGGGGGCTAAACATGCTCATTGGTATTACGAGCAAAATTTTCAACATATCTTACTACCTGAGGCTATCGACAGTGGACATCCGCCTATTTTTGGGATGTATTTAGCACTTTGTTGGAAGTTATTTGGATACAATTTAGCAGTCAGTCACTTCGCAATCCTTCCTTTCACGCTCACTAGTCTTTTCTTTCTACATCGGATAGGCAGCTACTTTCTGGGTAAGAAGAACGGTGTGTTTTTAGTTATCTTACTTCTTGCTGATCCTACCTTCACCGCCCAAAACCTGTTGATTAGTCCCGATGCGTGTTTAATGACCTTTTTATTTGGTGGCATCTACGCCACGTTACGCAATAGTCAGGTAGGACTGCTGCTGGCATCAGTTGGGTTGGCTATGATTAGTATGCGTGGAATGATGGTCGTCGTCGTATTGTATATTTGGATATTAATTTGTGCAGAACGGCAGCCCTGGTGGAGAGCTATTTGGCGTGAAGCGATACCGTTTATACCATCAGGTGTACTTGCATTGTTTTTCTTAGTTTATCATTACTTTCAAGTAGGATGGATTGGTTACCACAGCGATTCGCCATGGGCAGAAAGCTTCGTACGTGTGGAAGTCAGGGACTTTCTACGTAATGCGGGTGTCTATATGTGGCGCTTATTAGACTTTGGTCGTATTAGTGGAATGTTGGTATTAGTCATATTACTTTTTTTGAATAGAAATTTACTCCTTTTAAGTTTTCGCAGCAATAAAAAATTCAAAAAGATAGTATACTTCCTAGCTATAAGTTTGCTACTACTATCACCTAGCTTGTTGCTGTACAAGCATTTATCCGCACATCGTTATTTTCTACCTATTTTCTTCGGCTTCCATCTATTAACGATTTATCTACTATTTGAGTGGGTAGGAAAGGAATGGCGAAAATGGATATTTAGCGGATGGATAATTCTTCTATTCAGTGGAAATTTATGGCTCTATCCTGCTTCTATCGCGCAGGGTTGGGATGCTAGTTTAGCTTTTTTACCTTACGATCAGTTGAGACGAGAACTGCTTCATTACATAGGAGAGGAAAAGATTGATCTGCGTGAAATAGGAACTGTATTCCCAGAAGTAGGTGCGCGAAAATACCGTGAACTAGATGGACAACTTAATGGATTTAAAGCAGCAGATTTGGCGAACGACCAGTACATCTTCTACAGCAATGTAATGAATGACTTTAGTGATGAAGAGCTAGAGGTGCTGCAGCGACATTGGAAGGTGAAGAAGAAATATGAACGCTTAGGTATACAGGTCATTTTGTATGAATCTAAGAGACTAGAATAGCCGATTTGGATAAGATCATGAGCAATTGTATAGCTTTGTGATAATTCAGCTAGTAGTCTGATGAGGAATAATGGTGATTGTTTCGCTCATTACTTACTTTTCTGCGCTTTGAGCAGATGACGAGTAGGAAGTTTTTTACTAAAACGACTATCGGCAAGGGTGATACTAATGAAGGCTACTCATCCACTCACCACTAGCCGCAGCACTTTCGTCGTTTCAATTGTCCGAACAACTACTACATAAGCACCTAGAGCCAAGCGGGGCAGATCAAGAAAGATTTGATTGTCATTTGGCATAATAAAATGATCTTCGTCTATCACTACTCGACCCAAAGCGTCCAACACTTGTACTTGAGCAGCAAATTGGCGTTGTGTAGAAATATCAATGGTTAATTGTTCAGAATAGCGCACTGGATTAGGAAGAATTTGCCAGTCTTCGATCAAAGGTAGTTGAGTTGTGTCCCGAACTAGTCCAGTGCGAAAAGTAGCTGGCGGCGAAAATTCAACACAGGTATTATAAGCATTGAACGGACGAACACGCCAGTAATATTGACGACGAGCATCTAGATCAAATAACTCTAGCGAATTCTGATCTGTTACTACACGTCGAGTTTGCACATTAAAACTGCGTACGCGATCTATCTCCACGAGATACTGAGTAGCTCCTTCCACTGTCGACCATTTCAGAGGGACTAAGTTGAAGGTTGGGATGGTCTCGTCATCTGCAGGAAAGTTCAGCAAAACATCTTGTTGTGTAATCAAGTTTTGGGGCAAAAAATCCGTGCGTAGATAATCGCGCTGTGGCGATTGAATATTAGTTTTCATAATTTCTACTTGTTCAGTAGAAAAGTAATAAGTATCGCGCTCACACTCGCCGACAAAATTTCCCATATAATTGCGTTCATCAGGATCGACTAACACGCCGTTGGGGTCACGTGCTCCTCCCTCATAGTTACAAGTACTATTGCCAAAGGCAAAGAAATAATCAGGTGGCGTGTCACATAGAAAGTCACCTGACTGACTGCAATTAGAGCCATCCATACGTTCTGTAGAAATTCCTCTAGGAGATCGAGTCGGTGCAGGATTGCCGTGCATCTCTTCTGTCCAAGGCTCAAAATCCCATCCATTATAAGGATGTAGTAGACCCAAAAAATGTCCAACTTCATGCGTCAATACAATAGAATGATCGTTAATTTCATCACGACGCATCACCAGCCAATCGCGTTGTATATTGAAATAACCTAAGGTCTGTCCATCTTCTATCTCGTTGCTGTTGTTGGCTTCTTTTAAAATAAACACATTAATAGACGCATTATCACGCTGTCGGATCATGAGGTCTTCATCTTCTCGATGTTCTTCGTACAGAGTAGAGTTATCTATATACTTGAATTCTTTTAAGTAAAACTGAATATCGTGTGGCAAAAAGTCGATATTGAGTTGACACAACTGATCGAGTACACTGGACTCACGAACACGTCCATTACCTTCGTCTGAGGCTACTAGATGGAAAGTAATAGGCAGAAAAACAGCCTCATTACGAGCTTCAATAGAGGCGTTAGAACTTAGTCTATTCTCTTGTAACTGACTACCTAACACATCCAGTGTTTCGGCAGTAGTACCACATTGATGTACCTGCTGTGCAGCGAGGTGAAAGACGAATGCAGTTGATAAGAAAGTAAGCACATATTTCATAATGGGTTTCGTTTGAACCAGTGAAATGTGATGATGTACATTAGAGCTTGTTGGAATTTTGGTCTTTGAGATGAAATTAGCCATCCGTACCCCAATTATTAAATGTTCAATAAGCTCCTGTTATGGGTAAAGAACGTTTGCTTGGTTCGTTCACTGGAACGGTACTAATTCAGATTCGAATCTTTCGTTCAGAACTTGTTGTTCATCCAAATAGATACAGTAGCAGGCTTTTTGTACGTATATCTACTTTTACTAAACTACAAAAATCATAAGACACGTTTCAACAATTTGCAAGTGTTCCTTCCTTAAAACGCCATTAAAACAAACAATTGTTTGGAGACAGATAAAACCTTTGAAAAAATAATTACATTTGCGCCGCTTACGAAAAACCGAATATATCTTAACTTACAAATCGTTCACTGTTGACAATCAGTTAGTTACATGGTAAATAGTCAATGCTACCATACGACAAATCAGATTTTTTGATTTTTTGTGGTAACAACATGTGCAACATCTGATTCACTGAACAAAGGACAATAGATTTTGTCCTATATTATCAATACTAACAAAGGCCAATAGGTCGATGATTGTTTTCCTATTTGGAAGTAGACAATTTGAGTAGCTATTCGTTTTTAAAACAACCTTCAATTTAAAAGACAGCAGTTTTATGAGTAAAGTGACCGTAGTTGGAGCAGGAAATGTTGGGGCAACCTGTGCCAATGTATTAGCCCACAAAGATATTTTAAAGGAAGTCGTCTTACTAGACATCAAAGGCGATTTTGCAAAGGGAAAAGCACTAGATAGCTTCCAACAAGCACCTATTGACTACTACAGCACACGTGTGACTGGCACAGATAATTACGAAGATACTGCTGGTTCTGATATTGTAGTGATTACGGCAGGAATCCCACGTAAACCAGGTATGAGTCGTGATGACTTGATTTCGACCAATGCGAAGATCGTAAAAATGGTCACGGAGTCCATTATTCAGCATTCCGATAATCCTATTATTATTGTCGTTTCCAATCCGTTGGACGTCATGACCTATGCGGCACATCAGGCTTCAGGATTAGACAAAAGTAGAGTATTCGGAATGGCAGGTATCCTAGATACAGCGCGTTATCGAGCATTCTTAGCTATGGCGTTGGATGTTTCGCCTAAAGACATTCAAGCCGTCTTAATGGGTGGTCATGGGGACACAATGGTACCGTTACCACGATACACCACCATCGCTGGTATTCCAGTCACTGAGATGATTAGCGATAGCGATCTAGATGCTATTGTAGAGCGCACCAAAAAAGGTGGCGGAGAGTTAGTAAAATTGATGGGTACTTCTGCATGGTACGCGCCTGGTGCCGCTGCTGCTCAGATGGTAGAAGCCATTTTGAAAGACGAAAACCGTATCTTCCCAGTCTGTGCTAAACTAGAAGGAGAATATGGTTTGGATGATATGTTCTTAGGTGTGCCAGTGAAGTTGAACAAATCTGGTATTGGTGAGATCATTGAGTTGAAACTGAATGATGAAGAAAAAGCATCTTTGAAAAATTCTGCCGATCACGTACGTGCTGTGATGGATGTATATAATAGCATGAATCTGTAGAGGATATGGAAGAGGTGAAATTGCGAGAGGTGAGGTGATTCATCCATATTTCTGTAAGTCAGTACATTGGATATGAATTAAATTCAATTTCTAGAAATGTCTAGTAGTAGACAGTAGTTAAACTGACAGCGAAAAAGTCGCGTCGTGGCTGGTAGTCAAGGCGTGACTTTTTTGTTTACAAAACGATCGCCAGTATGAAAATTGCCAAAGTAGAAGCCTATTGGTTACGTTGTCCCATTGAAACTAAAAAGCAACATCGTTCTGATTATGGACTTTTGACTGCCTTCGATACTACGCTAGTAGTGGTAACAACTGAAGATGGTCGGCAGGGTTTTGGGGAGGCAAAGGCAGCTGTAGGTTCTTCAGGTGTTTGTGCCGCCATTGTGACCTGTGTAGAACAAGAACTAGCACCTCAACTCATCGGACGAGATGCTCGACAGATCAATGAACTCTGGGAACGCATGTACAATGGCTCACGCGATCATTATGCACTCAGTCGCGGTCGTGTCTTTCCGATATTGGGCAATCGGGGACTCACGGTTTCTGCAATCAGTGGCGTTGATATGGCCTTGTGGGATTTACTAGGCAAATCCCTACATGTGCCAATTGTCCAACTACTAGGTGGTGTCGTGCGATCTAACATGGAAACTTACGCAAGTGGTGGTTGGGCGGATGCGGATGGTATCGGAGACCAACTGAATAGTTATCTAGCAAAAGGATTCAAGGCGACCAAGATGCGTGTAGGCGTCATGGATGAAACCGTCAATCGAAGCATCGAACGAGTAAAAGCAGCACGAGCAGCCATAGGCGAGGACGTAAAGTTGATGGCAGACGCGCACGGTACTTTTTCCGTGTCAGAGGCGAAACGCTTCTGCCGAGGAGTGGAAGACTGTCAGTTGTACTGGATGGAAGAACCCATCACTTCGGACAATAAAAAAGGGACTGCCGAAGTTCGTGCGACGACGACTACACCTATAGCAGCAGGAGAAAGTGAGTTCACGCGTTTCGATATGCGCGACTTAATTGAGCATCGAGCAGTAGATGTTTTACAACCCGATGCGGCGATCATTGGTGGCATCACGGAGGCTTGGAGAGTGGCGGCTTTGGCAGCTGCACATCAGTTAGAATTAGCTCCACATTGTTGGGGTTCAGCATTTTCGTTTATGGCAGGCGTACATGTAGCTTTCGCTAGTCCAAGTGCGCGAATCATCGAGTTTTCAGCAGGTGGCAATCCGATGATGTATGATTTAATCAACGAAAGTATAACCGTAAAAGATGGTTATCTGGATGCGCCGACTGCACCAGGTTTAGGTGTGACAGTCAATTGGGACTTTGTTAACGAGTACAGACAATGAACCAAAGATAAGATTCTTTATCTTTGTGTTATACATTCATCCATTCTATCAAAATTAATAGTCAAGATCATGATGAAAAACATAATTTTAGTAGTCACTACCTTATCATTATTGATGGTAGTCGCTTGCAACCAAAAAGTTAGCGAACAAGTTACACAACAGCAAGACCAACAGTATTTTGGCGAGCAAATTGAAGCTGACGATGCGTTGACATTCGTCGAGTTAGTAAACAAAATGGAAACAGTAGATTCCATGCAAGTGAAGGTGCGTGGCACAGTAGAAGAAGTATGCCAAGCAAAAGGTTGCTGGATGAATATCGTATCGGATGAAACAGATAAAGAAATGTTTGTTAAGTTCAAGGACTACGGATTTTTTATGCCAAAAGATATTTCAGGCAAAGAGGTTATTATGGAAGGCTATGCGTTTCGAGAATTTACGCCAGTAGATGAACTCAGACACTATGCTGAAGATGCTGGAAAATCAGCGGAAGAAATTTCAGCCATCACTGAGCCCAAAGAAGAATTCAAATTTATGGCATCGGGTGTCATTTTGTTAGACGACACGGAGTAAGCACTCCTAAACAAAGGTTACGAATTGCGACCAATGCGGTAGACAGCTCAGGTAAAAACTTGCCATTGTCCAGAGGGAAAAGCGTTGAATCCGAGCTGTTTTCTGCCTGCTGAACTCGTAATTCGTAATTTCAATAGTCTGTATTGAAATTAGGGAACTTCAGCGTTGGGAGTTATAGTTTTACGCTTGATATATGACCCACTCTCTGGACTTTGCATAGTATTCCTTTCGTAAGTACGCTTACACTCATTGAACAATAAATCTCAGTTGAAAACTCAAGAAATTCGACTTAGGAACAATGAAACAATCACTCGCCCTTTTGAACCTATGCAGTGTTGAAATCCGAAAGCTTTTGGATCACTGATGCCTTCTATCGTCTATGCCTGTCGCGCTCTAAATTGGGAACTTATTATCTCATCGTTCCTTACTTTCTATCAACTATTGTTATCGTATATTTTAATAGTAAATCATCCTATCCTCTAGTTCTACGACAAGATGGTCTTTTCTACTCCTCTTTATGCTACTTAGGTTTGTACTGAAATAACTCACCAATAATAGTAACATATATACAGCTTCGTGTTTTTATTCACTCTTCCCTTGTCCTCATTATTACATTTTCATGAATACCACCAACCCCATTGGCTAAATAATTGCTAATTTTGCGCCGTTTTTGAGTTAATGGATACGAGAATTTTTGGCGGCAACGTTTGGAAGATTCGTATTTTTCTTAAACAGCAATCAACCATATATAATCTATATACAACAAATGCATAAGTCCATGATGAAGCAGTATGTCGCAATGGCTACTTTCCTTTTTACTCTATTCGTGAGTACGCAAAGTATTGCGCAAAAGTCCGATCCAGTTCTTTTTGTGGTGGAAGATACACCAGTCAAAGTCTCCGAATTTCAATATATCTACGACAAAACGAATGGCGATAACGCCGACTATTCTAAAGCTTCTCTAGAAGAATACATGGACTTGTACGTCAAGTTCAAGTTGAAAGTGCAGAAGGCAAAAGACATGCAGCTGGACACCATCAGTAGCTTGCAGGAAGAATTAGCAGGCTATCGGCAGCAGTTGGCGGATTCCTATTTGCTGGATCGGGAAGTAACTGATCGTTTGATAGAGGAAGCATACAATCGAAAAAAGCAAGACATAGACATTAGTCATATTCTGCTGCGCGTTCCTGCTAATGCAACGCCAGAAGATACATTGAAAGCTTATAACCGCATCCAGTCCATCAAGCAAGAACTGAACGGTGGGAAGACGTTTGAGCAGTTGGCAACGACCTACTCCGAAGACCCATCTTCTAAAAATAACGGTGGTCGCGTTGGATTCATCACAGCGGTACTGCCGACAGGTTTTTATGAGCTAGAGAGCACAGCATATGAACTACCATTAGGACAAATATCTGATGTCATACGCTCAGGTTTTGGTTATCATTTAGTCAAAGTGAACGAGCGTCGCCCCGCACGTGGATTGATAGAAGTAGCTCATATTTTGATTCGTAAAGACAAAGATGGCACAAATAGAGAACGCGCACAGCAAGTCGCTCAAAAAGTATATGATGAGCTTAGAGGTGGCGCAAACTTTGAAGAAGCTGTAAAACGCTATTCAGAGGATCAATTGACAGCTGGTAAAAATGGTTATTTGGGCGAATTTGGGATCAATAAATATGAAGATGTATTCGAGGACGCTGCATTTGGCATAGCCGACGACGGTGGCATAGCAGGTCCGGTTGAAACGAAAGCTGGATTTCACATCATTCAGCGCATTAGTAAAAAGGGCGTACAACCTTTTAATGAGACCAAAGGTCGTTTAGAGCAGCAGATTCGTCAAGGCGAACGCTTTCAGTTGGCAGTCAATAGTATGGTGAATCGCATTAGGAAAGATGCTGGATTTCGAGAGAATGAGAAAGCACTGACGATGTTTAGGGATACGATATCTAAAGAGTTTACAACGTTCCGTTGGCGTGCGCCAGAGAAAGTAGATAATGTTGATCTATTTACATTGGGCAATGCTTATAACGTAAGTTTAGGGGACTTTCTAGCTTATGCACAGTCAGCAGCCCGTCAACGTATTAATTTAGGACGTGAAGGTAAAACAATGCCAGAAGTAGTCGATCTGCTATATCGTGATTTTCAGAAAGAACGTATCCTAAAGTATGAAGAAGCGCAGCTAGAAAAAAAATACCCTGACTTTAAAGCTCTAATGCGCGAGTACGAGGAGGGCATCCTACTTTTTGAAGCGACAAAGCGATTGGTATGGGACAAAGCCTCTCAAGATACAGTGGGGTTGCGACAGTTCTACAACAACAATGCTAACAACTACCAATGGGAAGATCGAATTGTTGTTACTTCCTATACCATTACTTCGGG
>CAYLPW010000094.1:0-17298 GCA_964385665.1 uncultured Saprospiraceae bacterium | reverse complement strand
ACTGCTCGCGCGTCAGTCGCGCCCCGATACCAGCCAAACCTGGACCCGCATCGCCTCCTTGCTCAAAGATGGCGTGACAGCGGACACATTGCGCCGCTTCATTGCGATAGAACACCTGCCAACCTTTGCCTGGATCACCACCATACATTGCTTCTCGATAGACATCGACAGGATCACTTTGGTCTTTGGCAGCTTCATACTCGGTCAGTAGAGCGAGTGTTTCGGCATGATTTTGGGCGGTCGCTGCTTCTATGATGTCGAGCTGAACTTCTGGCGCAACTTTGTCTTGCTGTAAGTTGAGTACCGCATTTTCGAGGGTCGCTACTGCCGCTTCTCCTTTCAAATTGCCTAAGGCAAAATAGGCAGCTTGCTGTTCTTGCATCGTGCCGCGCTCCAAGATTTTGCGCAACAAGGTCACTGCCTTCTCTTCTTCCAAACCAGCTTCTGGCACAATTTCCAAAGCCGTGGCGCGTACCTGACTTTCCCGATCTTCGAGGGCGGTGGAGAGTGCCATATTCAGTTCATTTGCTTGTAAAGCGGCTAAAGCTTGTAGCGCGGTCGTCCTGGTTCGCGCATTCGGAGAACGCTGTACGAGCTGGAGTAATCTAGGCGTGGCGGATTGTAAATCGAGCTTTTCAATAATCTGAATAGCAGCTTGCTGAACGGCAGGCGCAGTAGCAACCAACCAATTATCAACATTACTGGTCAAGGCTGTTTTGATCGCGTTTGCGTCGCGTGTACCTAAGTCACGATAGCGTCCATCTACACGGTCGAGTACCGATGGTTTTTCCCAGGTACTCAAGGTGGCTAAGGCTTCGGCACGCATGGTTTCGGGTGCACTTTTTCGGTTAGCGTAGTCGAATAAACGCTGCCAATGTTCCGCTTCTCCCAAACGAATATTGGCGTTGATGGAACGGCGTAGTAACGCTTCGTGGGTAAAGGTCGTTTCATTCAATAGTGCCGCTAAAGCAGGTAAAGCTTCGGAAATGGAAAAATCGTCGTTGATACCTCGCGCTGCTTCTACGACAATTAATTCGTTTTCGTCTTGTAAAAAATCGGCAATGCTTGGACTTTCTAGACGACGCAAAGCAACGACCGCAGCCATACGCAAGGCGTCCGATT
The DNA here is from genome assembly GCA_964385665.1 of uncultured Saprospiraceae bacterium. Taxonomy (GTDB): domain Bacteria; phylum Bacteroidota; class Bacteroidia; order Chitinophagales; family Saprospiraceae; genus JAAUTG01. The sequence goes on along the minus strand of CAYLPW010000094.1, from coordinate 16,176 downwards.
CGTGTGTGTTGAGTTGACGCAGTTCGTCTTCATGACTCATTCTGGCTAAAGCAATCATACCCGCATGACGCAACCAATTGTCGCGTCCTTCATTGTCTACGATCATCTGCATGACAGCGGCTGTACCTTCTGCATATTGCATTCGACCGAGAGCTTCTGTTGCTAGTAACTTTAGGCGTGGATTCTCTTTTTGTAGCAATCGAACGACCGCGTCGCCCCCTTTTGGGTAGCGCACTTCACCCAGCATTTTGGCAGCTTGTCCAGCTATTTCTAAGTCAGGGTCTTTTAGTAAAGGAATGAATACTTCTGCATAGTCCGTCTTATCTCGTGCCAATTGACTGATGCCCCAAAGGGCGTGAATCCGCGCGAGTTGATTGTTATTTTGTTGGGCAATGGCAGCTAGCGTTTCGTAGCTTTCTCGTTCAACCAATTCGAACTGTGCTTTCTGTCGAATCCGTTGGTCTTGATGGGCTAAGTGAGTTGCTAATGCTTCTTCCTCTAATTCTTCGAAGCTGCTTTGCAGTAGTGCTTTGGTACTCTTACGAATTTCACTATTGGCAGCATCTTCGGTATCCAATTTCCAGACGCGTCCCGATGCTTTTGTGTTCCAACCGTCTATCCAGTCGCCAAAATACAACGCGCCATCTGGTCCAAAATCCAGTCCAGTTGGCAATAGTCCTTTCGCAATTTCCTGTGTCTCATCCAATGCAAAACCAGCTCCGTCTGCTTTCAAGGTAAAGGCATGAATAGGGGAATTGGCAGGAGAGCCACGAAATTCAGCGACAAAAAAATGATTGTACCAACGTTCGCTCAAAGCCGTACCAGGATTAAAAACAAAGCCAGTTGGTCCGTTCACATAGTTCGTGATCGGAGGCAAAATATACGCTGCTTGTCCTTCCCAGCGTGGAACGTGTAGCTTTTCGTCCATCCAGACTTTATAGTCGTTGTTGTCGGGATCGGTGTATTTTCCAAATTGCCAATTGATGCGCCAGCCAGAGTCCGAGCCGTCGATCAGGTACATCAAGCGTTCGCGTTCGCCTTCGTGGTCGCCGTCGTTGTCTTCGGTAATAAGGTTTCCGTAATTGTCGAAGGTGAATTCATGCGTATTGCGAAGTCCGTGAGCGTAGACTTCAAAATTGCTGCCATCTGGTTCGCAACGCACGATGACGCCTTGATTCGGGTACTTCCAGTTGTTACCAGCTTTGTCGGTAATGTTAGCTCCAATGTCACCGATTCCCCACCAAATGCGTCCATCCCAACCCATTTTAGGACCTGACAAACCGTGTCCACCAAATCCAATATGCACGGCAAAACCTTCTGCTAAAGCATCCAGATTATCCGCGATACCATCTCCATTTTCATCTTCCGTTTTCCAAAGATGAGGCGCACAACTAATGTATACCTCATTGCCCACCACTTCGACACCATTGGCGACATCGGTGACTTCATCGCCAAAATCTTTCAGATACAATTGCGCATAATCAGCTACACCATCGCCAGAACGGTCTTCCAGCCACCAAATTTCTTCTTCTTCTACCGCTAAGTCTTTCCAGTTCAGAATGCTATCCTGATTGAGGTCGGTCAGATGCTTCTGAGACTCTTCGCTGCCGTCAGAAAACGTCTTTCTTAAAAACGCTCGTCGGTCTTCAACAGATTGGAAACCAATAGATTCCGTCATCCAGTTGCGGTGTCCACGGATGTCAAATTCTGAATTTTCTGGTCGATGCGCACTCGTCAGAAATAAACGTCCGTCATCCGCCACACTGACTGCTACCGGGTCATCGACTAAGCTATCAATGCCCCAAAGCGTCAGTTCCAAGCCTTCCGCTAGTTCGGCGGCGACGGATTGGCGACCTTGTTGGGCGCGTTCGGCAGCGAAGGTGGGATCGAGTTCAGCAAATTGAGCGGTCTGCTCATCAGAAGTAGTTTGATTTTGGCAGGCAAAGAATAAGCTTAGAGATAAGCCGTAAAAAATAAGTCGTTTCATGTTCGTTTTGTCGTGAATTAACTATAAATATTCTGATCCGTTGAGTGGTATAAGGTATACTCATAAAAGTAAAAAAAGCGATTGGAAAAGTGATATATCCGTTGCTTTTATCTATCAGACATTCATCATTTGACTGTCCAATTAATGAACGAGGCAATTTTCTCTTGTCAGCTAATTCATTCGGATGTAAAAGGTACACTTTTTAATAATCAATACATTTGATAAATTTATAATATTTAGTACTTTTCCGCTTCTTACAAGCAGCACGACCTACTAGATTAAACTTCCATAGTTCACCCGTCAAACGACTAGTAGAGATAACTCCATCTTTTTCATTCATCTAACTCAATCTATTTATGAGACACATTAACTGTGCACTGATCGCGCTGTGTTGCTTTTTTAGCACTATTAGTCTATCTGCACAAAACGACATCTGGACAACTATTCAAGAAGAGGATATTGTCGATCCAAACGGCGTTCGAGAACTGTTTCCAGAACAGGCTGCTTACTTTGATTTAAGTACTATCGAACTGCGTTCTATCCTGCAAACTGCACCGGATGAGGAAGCAGGCGCACTCAGTACTAGTTCTACTATCATTCCCGTTCCTCTTCCTGATGGAGAGATTATCAACTTTCGAGTAGTACGTTATGAAATGCTAGAACCAGCACTGGCAGCGAAGTATCCAAACATTCGTAACTACAAAGGAATAGCGGTAGACGATCCGACGACGACGATCCGATTCGACTGGACAGCACGAGGATTTCGAGCGGTGCTAAGAAAGGATGGGGAACAGCTATTTATCGATCCTTATTCCAGAGGTACGTTGCGCTATTATATGGCTTATAATAAGAAAGACTACCCACGCACCAATGCATTTGAATGCCTCTTTGAAAACAAAGAGACTGGTCAAGAAGAAGTCCATTTGGAGAAGGCAGCAGGCGATTGCCAGCTCCGAACGTACCGTCTAGCGGTCGCCACTACAGGTGAATATTCTAACTTTCACGGCGCAACGAGTGCCGCACAATCCAATCTTGTACTCGCAGAAGTCAATACAGCGATCAATAGAGTGAATGAGGTGTATGAGCGTGATTTAAGTGTCCGATTGGTGCTCATCGGCAACAACGAAGATATTTTTTATTACGATGGGACGACTGATCCTTATACCAATAATAGCGGAGTAACTATGCTGGGCGAAAATCAAACCAATATCAACAACGTGATCGGTAGTGCCAATTATGATGTTGGTCACGTATTCAGTACTGGCGGTGGCGGAGTTGCCACTTTAGGTGTACCTTGTAACAACTCATTTAAAGCAAGAGGAGTTACAGGGTTGAATAGTCCAATAGGCGATCCCTTTTATATCGACTATGTTGCACACGAGCTGGGGCATCAGTTTGGTGGCAATCACACGCAGAATAATTCTTGTCAACGAAGTTCGGCTTCTTATGAACCTGGCAGTGCTTCTACGATCATGGGCTATGCTGGCATCTGTTCGCCTAATGTTCAAAACAATAGTGATGCTTACTTTCATGCCATCAGCATACAGGAAATGAGTAATTACATCACGAACAGTACTGGCGACAATTGTCCAGTGAAATCAACCTTAAATGCTGCTCCAACAGCTACCGATCCAGGTGACTTTGCGATTCCTCGTGGCACGCCATTTGTACTTTCTGCCACCGCTAGTGACCCCAATAGCGATCCATTGACCTACTGTTGGGAGCAGTGGGATCCTGAAGTAGCAACAATGCCTCCAGCTTCGACCAGCACACAAGGACCACTCTTTCGTTCCCTAGAACCGACCACTTCTCCTGAACGCTATTTCATCAATCTACCCGATCTTGCAGCAGGGGTTGATCCGACTTGGGAAGAACTGCCGACTGTCGCACGCGATATGGAGTTTCGCCTGACGGTTCGAGATAACAATGCTAATTATGGCTGTACCGATGAAGTAAATATCGATATAACGGTCACGAATTCTGATCCTTTTGTGGTACAAGCACCCAACACCAATATCACGCTAAATGTAGGGCAAACCTACACCGTACAGTGGGACGAGGCGCAAACCGCACAAAGCCCAATCAGTTGTGGAACAGTCGATATTTTGCTTTCAACAGATGGCGGATTGAGCTTTCCAACTACTATTTTAGCAGGCACTACTAATGATGGTAGCGCGAATGTGACCATTCCAAATGCAGTAACTACGACAGCTAGAATCATGGTGAAATGTGCCACAGGTATCTTTTTTGATATTAGCGACACTAATTTTGAAATTGAAAATGGCAATCCTGATTATGCGTTAAATGCCACTCCAGACGCCGCAGTAAACTGTGGAGCAAACAGCGTGACGTACAGCATAGGCGTATCTAGTATTTTAGGCTACACCGATCCAGTTACGCTCTCTACTTCGGGACTGCCAGCAGGCGCATCTGCTTCCTTCTCCCCCAATCCAGTTATACCTGGCAATTCATCTACGTTAACAGTAAGCGGACTGAACTCCGTATCGAATGGCGCCTACAACTTCAACGTAGCTGCTAGCAGCACAAGTGGCAACAAAAGCATCGCTTTAGCACTAGAAGTTGTTACACCTTCTCCTGCGAATTTATTGACACCTGCTAATGGAGCAACTGGCGTTAGTGTATCGCCTACCTTAACTTGGAGTGCTGAACTAGGAGCTACTTCTTATGATGTAGAGGTCGCAACAGACAATGCGTTTACGAACGTAGTGGCTTCCGCGAATGTGCCTAGTCCCAGTTGGAATGTTTCGCCAGCTTTGAGTACGACCACGACCTATTTTTGGCGGGTTCGCCATATTCGAGATTGCGGTGTCGATCCTTGGTCTGCACCGTTTTCTTTCACCACAGATAATGTTGCTACTGCTCCTTGTCTGCAGTTTGAAGGAGGACCTTACACCAACTTTGAGCCTCCAGTCTGTTATCCAAATTGTCAAACACCAACCGAAGCAGGCTTCGAGGTATGGGCAAATGAAGCGTATTTGCTAAGAGGTTTGACGGTAGGTGCAGAATATACTTTTGAATTTTGCAATGGTTATGACCCAGCAGATTGGACAGCTAATATTACTGCTGCGGAATGGGATGGTGTAAATGCAACTGCTAATGTAAAAACAGTGGCAGGCTGTAGCATTACTTTTACGGCAAATGTGGTAGATATGGTCATCATTATTTTTGATACTTGTGGCAATCCAGAGCTGCGAGTAAATAATGGATTGCCGACATTCCGATGTACAGGCAACGAACCAACGCTCCCTGATGCTTGCCCTCCGTTACCGCCAGGTTGTACCATTTTTGAGGATTTTGAGTCAGGACAGCCAGTGACGGGATGGACATTTATTGTGAGTGGAACTGATCCTAATGCAGCTTGGTCGTTTAATGCAGCTTCATTTGGTAGTGGCGCCTCTAATGCAGGAACAGGCAGTTGGGCAAACTACGATGATGACCTTGCTAATAACACAGGCGAAAACAACGCGGCAATAGCTACCTCTCCCTTGATGGATATGTCTAACTTCAATAACATTGAGCTAAGTTTTGATTATACGTATGATCGACTTGGTAGTGAAGAGGTCTTCTTGAACTTAGAAGATGGTACAGTTACTGTCTTCTGGGATGGAAGCACTTGGACGACAACTAGATCACCTTGGCTGTCTAACGTAGATGCTTCTGGTAATTTCACGGAGCTTATTCCTTCAGGTTTAAACACCTCTTCTTTGCGGGTTACTTTAGAATATGATGATAACGATGAATGGGGTTGGGGCTTTGGCTTCGATAATTTCAGTCTCTGCGGAGATGAAGTTGCCAATCCATGCCCGATGACTTTAGCTATTAATGACGACCCAATTGCAACGGACACATACAGTGCAGAAAATACGATTACTTCTGCTGGTACGGTAGCAACAGGTACAACGGTCACGTTTGAGGCAGGGCAATCTGTTACTTTATTACCAGGTTTTACAGCAGAAGCAGGTAGTACTTTTACAGCTCGTATTCAAGCATGTGCTACGGCACGACCTGCCATCGAAGAACGTACCGAAGAGAAGATGGTATTGACTACTGAAATCAAGGTTTTCCCGAATCCGTTCAGTCAAGAAAGCACGATTGAAGTACAACTGGCGGAAATAAATGATGTACAGATTGAGCTGTTTAGTTTGACTGGACAACGTATTCGTTCGATTGCTAATGAGCGAGGGGTTTCGTCTGGCAACTATCAGTACACGCTGAATGCCAATGGCTTAAATGCTGGTATGTATGTCTTACTGATCCGAGTAGGTGAAAAAGTAGAAACGAGAAAGTTGTCCCTAATCAAGTAGATTTGATGTTACCTTAATTATGATACACTAAATGAATAGCTGCTCTATCGACTACCTTCGATAGGGCAGTTTTTTTTGTAACTAATTTCAATTAATTTCACTGCTCACTAAAACGAAACATCCGATATGAAACAGGTACTAATTTGCTGTTGCTTTATCCTGATCTACCAATTCACTGTTGCTCAATCGCTACGTGTTTCCGACAATGGACGATTTCTAGTCTACGAAGACGGAACACCTTTCTTCTGGCTGGCAGACACCGCCTGGGAAATGCTACATCGCTGCGACCGAGAGGAAATCAAAATGTATTTAGACAAGCGTCAAGAACAAGGATTCAACGTCGTACAAACGGTTGCCCTCGCAGAGTTAGACGGTTTGAATACTCCTAATTCGTATGGTAATACACCATTGTTAGACAACAATCCTGCTACGCCCAACGCTGACTATTTTGAACACGTCGATTTTGCGATTGAAGAAGCAAAAAAACGAGAGATGTTCATCGCTTTATTACCGACTTGGGGCGATAAACTGAATACAAAATCTTGGGGCATCGGACCAGAAGTGTTTACAGTAGAAAACGCAAAAGCATTCGGTCAATGGATCGGCAATCGTTACAAAGACTGCGATAATATTGTTTGGGTTATCGGTGGCGACCGCAATCCGAGAGAAAATAGTCAAGATGTGGAAGTCTGGCGAGCGATGGCGAATGGCATCTTGGAAAGTGTAGGTGGCAATGATAAAGCACTCATGACCTATCATCCACAACCCAAAGAAAAGGGTGGTTCATCCACTTGGTTTCATCAGGATGAGTGGCTGGATTTCAATATGCACCAAACTGGACATTGTGCCAATCAAGGCACGTACGAACACATCGAACACGACTATAATCTGACGCCAACGAAGCCAACGATAGATGGAGAACCTCTTTATGAAGATCACCCTAATTGCTTCAACGCCAAAGAATTAGGGCATAGTGTAGCGCGAGACATTCGGCGCATTATGTACTGGAATGTCTTTGCTGGTGGTTTTGGGCAAACGTATGGTTGTCACGATGTCTGGCAAATGTACGATGTAGATAAAGAAGGGATCAACTATCCGCTACGACCTTGGAAAGAAGCACTTGATCTACCGATGGCAACGCAAGTCAAGCATTTGAAACATCTGATGCTTTCTCGTCCTTTCCTGACGCGTGTTCCAGACCAGAATATGGTTGTCAAAGAGCAGACATACAGCGAAAACTATGTGAGTGCAACAAGAGATGAAACTGGTAGCTATGCAATGATTTATTTACCAACAGGTTCGAGCACAACACTAGACCTTAGCTCATTAGCAGGTAAAAAATTCAATACGTGGTGGTATGACGTACGAACAGGAGCGAGTTGGGAAGGTGAACAACTGAAGAAAGAAAAAACGGTTACCGTCAAACCGCCAACCTCAGGCGCGGGCAACGATTGGGTATTGGTTATTGATGCAAAAAAGAGTGATTTTACGGCACCAGGTAAACCCATGAAATCGAACATGAAGTAAGGTGTTTAGTTCTATTAGTGACACATTTGAATTACTAAGTAGGCAGTGTACACACATTGTTACATAAAAAAATTAAAGAAATCATGGCAACCGACGTCACGACTGTTCCAACTAACTTATACGAAGAAGAAGCACAACACATTATCCGAAAATATACGATCATCGCAGCAGGTGGTGGATTGTTACCGAATCCTATTCTGTCTTTCGCCGCATCTACAGGTTTGCAAATGTTGATGATTCGAGAATTATGCAAGCTATATCACGTTGATTACGACAATAACTTAGCAGGTGTTGCGGTCAATTCTGTAGCGGGAAGTGTGGCAACAACAGGCTTATCATTTGTCGTTTCTTCATTTATACCAGGTAGCAATCCAGTAGTAGGATTTGATGTTTCAGGTGCAGCTATCGCTGGCATCTATACCGCTACAGTTGGGGAGTTTTACAAAGAACATTTTCAGAGAGGCGGTACACTACAGGATGCTTCCATCAGCGACCTAGGGCATTATTTGTTAGACGAAATCCAGAATGGTGACTTGAGTATGAATAGTTTGACGAATCCTAGCTATTTGGTGAAACACGTTATGAAATTAAACTAATTTAACCTTACCCATTTTTATAGAACAGAGCCAAAATTTAAAAGGTGTTATGCTTGTATTCTGCGAGTCTGTAACACCTTTTTTCATTCTACACCCTTCCTTCCCAATTTTTGCGTCAAAAAGATGTCCCTTCCTTCACCTTTTTTTGGTTAAATGAGTTAGATTGTAATACAAACCACTTGTCTAAGCGTTTGTACCGATAGAATATTTTGATCGACTATAGCGAACAGACAGCTTTATAGCAGCTACTTATCTACATAGACCACAAACAGCATTATGAAACAACTCATCTTACTTTTACTCGGAAGTGCCATCTGCTGGACGCTGTATGGACAAAGCGTCGGCGACGTCGAATTTGGCAAAAACCGAGTGCAGTTTCATACCAACTTTGAAGAGTGGTCACAGTACGAAAGTGATAATTTTATTACCTACTGGTATGGAGCAGGTCGTAGTATTGGACAATCGACGGTGCTATTGGCGGAATATGATTTCAAGGAAATAGAAGAACTACTCGATCACCGCATCAATAGCAAGGTAGAGTTGATTGTCTATACTGACGTCACTGATTTGAAACAAAGTAACATAGGCATAGAAGAAGCTTTTCAAAATATAGATGGCATCACTAAAATTGAGGGCAACAAAGCTTTTATTTATTTCAATGGCGATCACAATCATCTACGCCGACAAGTTCGACAAGGGATAGCTGGCGTATATCTGCGGTCGATGGCAATTGGTAGCAACATTCAAGAGATGGTACAAAACGCCGTCCTACTCGATCTGCCAATCTGGTTTGAGCAAGGCTTAATTTCGTATGCTGGCGAAAGTTGGAACACCGAACTAGACAATCAATTGCGCAACGTGCTTCTAAGTGACCAATATGAAGATTTTGAGGAGTTCTCGGAGGAAGAACCTGTGCTGGCAGGACACGCTTTATGGTACTACATCGAGCAGCAATATGGTCGCTCTGCTTTAAGTAATCTGTTGTATTTAGTACGCATCAATCGCAACTTACCAGAAAGCTTCAACTATGGACTAAATGTTCCTTTTCAAAAATTTAAGACGGATTGGTGGAGTTATTTTCAAACACGCTATGAGGCTGAACGCGCTAAAATCAAATTGACCGAGCGCGTACCTGTCGAGTTCAAGAACAAACGCAATGTTCCAATCAGTCAAATCACGCTGAGTCCAAGTGGACAGTATTTAGCATTCGTGACTAATGAAATTGGGAAAGTCAAAGTTCATCTACACGATTTATTTAATCAGAAGACCGAAGTCATTTTCAAAACTGGCTTCCGAAACGCGTTTCAAGCGACCGACCGTAACTATCCCATTTTAGCCTGGAATCCCAACAATTATGAGCTAGGTATTCTCTATGAAAAGCAAGACTTACCACGCCTGATTCGACATGACATCAATACTAAAAAGCAGACGGAAGAGGATTTAAGTATTCAATTGCAGCGTGTTTATAGCATGGAATACACCGATCCGCAGACCCTGTTGATGTCAGCAAGTGCGCAAGGCTATTCCGACCTTTATCTGTATTACATCAACTCTCGACAGCCACAACCGATCACGCGTGACTACTACGACGATATAGACGCTACTTTTGTCCAAATCGGTAATAAGCGAGGTGTCATTTGGGCGTCCAATCGTCCTGACTCTTTGGTGGAACGTACCAAAATGGATTCTTTGCCGCCCATGCGTGAGATGGATTTATTTTATTATGATCTGGAAGCAAGAGGAAACGAGGCAGTACAACTGACACACACCCCTTTTGCGAGTGAGCGTCAACCCATTGCTTTCGATACAACCTACTTTGCTTATTTGAGTGATGAAAATGGAATTTACAACCGCTATGCTGGCTACTTGGAAGACTATATTCATCACTACGATCAGGTAATAGATTTAGTGGACGGTGGACAGATTGTCATGCACATGGACTCGACTTTAGAAAAACTAGATAGTAGTTCTATTGATAGTATTTCCATCCGTCCTGTTATCAAACAACGTTCTATCAATCATCTATTAACGAACAACATCACCCATATTCGAGAGCAAGCGCAAGCAGGTCGGCGCAATAAGAATGCAGAACTACTGCTAGAAGGCGAACAATACACTATCTATATCGACAGTTTGCGCCCACAACAGATGGTAACGCGCCCATTTTTCACACAGCATCGCGCGGATAGGGCACGGCGACGGTATACGATGCGAATTGACGAGTCGGTATTGCCTAACTTTAACAAACAGTTTCCGAAAATAGCAGAAGAAGTTGCCGAAGCCGAACTAGAAAAAGAAAGCGAGGAAGAAGAGATAGAATACTTGTTCCAATCCGATTTTGAGGAAGAGCCAGAAGAAAAAGTAGCGGAGGAAGTAATTGCTGAAACAGAAAGAGTGGAAGAGGTCGACATTCCATCATTTCAACCTATGGAAGCAGAAGCCGAGCAGAATGAACTATCGGAAACGTACAAGTTCAACCCTGGAAAGATCATCCCATACCGCATTAAGTTTTTGATGGAAAATGTAGAGACACGCATGGACAATGAGCAGTTGTTCGGCGGTCTGAACACGTACTCTGGTATGCCAGAAGATTTTGGTTTTCCACCACCAGGCATGTTGTTTAAAACGAGCTTCACGGACTTGCTAGAAGATTATGATATCGTAGGTGGCATCCGTGTTCCAACTTCTTTTAACGGTACTGAGTACTTCTTGTATATAGACGACAAGAAAAAACGCTTGGACAAACGCTATGCCTTCTATCGAAGAAATCTCCGCTTTCCGAATGGTCCTAACTTGATCGGCACCAACTTAGGCGATCGTCGACGAACTGAAGTACAAAATATTTTAGGACAATTTAGCCTAAGCTATCCGTTTGATATTTATAGAAGTTTGCGCCTAAAAACAACCTTGCGGGTGGATGTAATTTCTGATTTAGTCACAGAACGTCGATCACTCAATATACAACCCGACTACGAACAACGTATTGGTGCAGGTCTAGAATATGTATTCGATAATACTTTGGACGTCGCACTGAACATCAAAAATGGAACACGCTACAAAGTCTATGCGGAAACCGTGAAACGCTTTGATTTGGCTCTAAATGGAGAGTCAAATTTGGAATTTCGAGAGGGTTTTATGACGATTCTAGGTTTTGATTTTAGACACTATCAGCGATTGGATAAAAAGTCCATTTTCGCAGTGCGTTTGGCAGGGGCTAGCTCGTTTGGTTCAGAGCGAATTTTGTTCCGTATTGGTGGTACAGACAACTGGGTCATTCCACAGTTGAATGAAAATATTCCACAACCAGTCGGTGCGAACTTTGCGTACCGTGTCGATATGCCCAATTTGCGCGGCTTCCAGCTCAATATCCGAAATGGAAGTTCTTTTGCCTTGATGAACAACGAGTTGCGTGTGCCTGTCTTCCGTTATTTACTGCGCAATCCACGTCCGTTCTTCCGCAATTTTCAATTGGTTGGTTTCTTCGATGCAGGTACGGCTTGGTCTGGTCCTTCACCCTTCACAGAAGAAAGTCCATTGAATACCAGCACTTACACGAATGGTCCTGTTACCGTGAAAGTCAATTTCTTCCGCGATCCTATTGTGTATGGTTACGGTGCAGGTGCGCGTTTGATGTTGTTTGGGTACTTCTTGCGCGTTGATCGTGCTTGGGGTGTTGAAACGCGAAATGTACAAGATCCAAGGTGGTTTATTTCGTTGGGAACGGATTTTTGAGGGCAAACGAACCAAACGCCTGTAATCCATTTAGCTCTATCGTTACACTTTGTGATTGATACCCCAAATATTGAAAGGACAACTCATACGTTCCCGCTTCTACCGTCAGCGAATAAAATCCATAAATATTCGTCATCGCTCCGATGCTGGGCTGATCGGCAAGAACCACTGTCGCTCCAATCAAGTCCTCGCCACTACTCCCGTCTGTAATGCGACCACTTAGCGTGACGTTGGATTGAGCTTGCAGTAAAAAAGGTAGCCAACAGACTACCAGTAAGGTGATTTCTTTCATTTGTTACCATCGTTTGCTGCAACAAACTTAGTGGAGAAAAGAAGAGTTATTGGGTGGGATTTTATGAGACGGACAGAATCGAATTTGAATGGGGAATTTAGGGCTTTGATGTGGACAAACGAGAAGCTGTCTGCTAGTTTAGGGAAATGAAAAAAGGAAAGCAACCTACGCTACTTTCCCTTTTTTCATCCTGAACAAGCGATTGAAACGCCTACTCTATTTACTTCATCGATTGGTACTTCTCTTTCAACCAAGTATCGCCATACAGCTTCTTGAACTTCTCCACTTTCGGACGAGACACACGCTGTACATATGGATTCTCTGGGTGTAGTTCGTAGTAGTTTTGGTGATAATCTTCTGCGACATAGAATTTGTCAAAATCAGCCACTTCTGTCACGATCTCTTTGTCGTATTTGCCACTCTTATTCAAGTAGGCAATATGCTCGTCAATGATCGCTTTTTCTTCTGCATTGCGGTAGTAGGCACCTGAGCGATACTGCGTCCCAACATCTGGACCTTGACGGTTCAACTGTGTCGGGTCGTGCGTCGCCATGAAAATTTCAAACAACATTGCATAGTCAATCACCGTCGAATCGTAGTAAATCTGGATCGCTTCGGTATGCCCCGTGATCCCACGCCCCACTTCTTGATACGTTGGATTTTCTTTCTCCCCAGCCGTGTAGCCAGATTCTACATCGACTACGCCTTTTGTACGCTCAAAAATGGCTTCCGTACACCAAAAACAACCACCTGCGAAAGTTGCTACAGCTAGTCCATCGCGGTCTACCTCATTAGCCACTAAAGTAGCCGTCGCGGAACTTTCTACACTGTTCACATTGTTTCTATTACTGCAAGCAGCGACTAATAGTAGAGCAAACACACTCCATACAATTTGCTTTATCATCATCTTTATTTTTTGATTTTGTCCTGCTAGAACAGATGATATTTTGGAATGTTTCATTTACCTATTCCATTGAGATACTGTTTACATCTTATTGATTTTAAGCTAACTACCTTGTAGGTATATTTATACTGTTGAATTAAAGCTTACTGCTGAATAAGCTAAAAGCTAGTAGCCAATCGCTAATAGCTCAACACTTTTTGCAAACGAAATCTTAAAAAAGCAGGTCGTGCATTCTAAAAAACAATAATATGCGATTCGAGTAGTTTTAAATTTATTCTTCGCACTTGATCCTTATCTGACTAAGCAACGTGAAATAATCAAAGTTATCCCGAAAGCTTTCGGGGTTCGGCTTTACTCAAAGTAAATATGCCGAAGAAGATAGGTGCTTCGAGTAAAGCCGAACACTCAAAAGTGTAAACCTGCCCGACGGTCAGGTTTACCTAACTGTATAGGTAGGCGGGTTTATTATTGAACTCAGACTACGACTAGCAATAGAAGATTTACAAGATTCATTCACACTCGAACACACTAGAAAGATGAGAAGTCTAATTATCACATTCGCATTGGTTTTGGGTTTTGGTTTTCAACTGTCTGCACAACGTTGCCTCTCTGGTGACTGTCAGAATGGAACGGGCAAGATGGACTACGGCGATGGCGCTGTCTATGAAGGGGAATTCAGAAATGGCAAGATCGACGGCAAAGGAATGCTACAATTCAGAAATGGCAACCGCTATATCGGCAACTGGAGCAATCAGCGTCCACAAGGAAAAGGACGAATGAAATATGCTAATGAAAACGAGTACTTCGGCGACTTCGACCAAGGCAAAATAAATGGTATGGGGCGCATGGTGTACAGCAATGGCGATACCTATGATGGCGAATGGCTAGAAGGCAAACCACATGGAAAAGGCACGTTTCAAAAAGCGAATCTCGACACCTACACAGGTGATTTCAAAGATGGTCAATACGACGGCTATGGCGAGATCAAGTATGTTTATGGTGCGACGTATAAAGGCTACTGGAAAGACGGAAAATATCATGGTCAAGGCACACTAGTCGAAGCCGATGGAGATGTCATCGAAGATATGTGGATCAAAGGCAAAACGGCAAAAGAAGTTTATGCGTATCAGCGTCCAACGGCTACAACGGTCGTAGAAACCACAACAACTGAAACTGAAACAGAAACTGAAACACAAGCTTTCTCCACCACTCGCTCCGTCAACAATGACGTCAAAGTTTGGGCAGTCGTCGTCGGTGTGGGTAGCTACGAACACATGCCTTCGCTTCGGTACACAGACGACGATGCGTACAAACTATGGGGCTTTTTACAAAGTCCAGAAGGTGGCGCACTGCCTGCCAATCAGTTGCGCATCTTAGTCGACGAACACGCTACCTATCGCAATATCGTAGAAACCACCAAGCGCGTTTTGATGCAAGCCGATGAAAATGACGTTGCACTCTTTTACTTTTCTGGTCACGGTTTGGAAGATAGTTTCCTGCCTGTAGACTACGACGGCAATCGCAATATTCTGTACCACAAAGAAATCCGTGAACTGATCGATAACAGCCGCGCCAAGCACAAAGTCGTCATCGTAGATGCTTGTCATTCAGGTGGTTACAAAGGCTTTCGCTCCACCAACGTAGACCGAAGCCTAGCTCATTTCTACCGTGCTTTCGAGCAAACGCGTGGCGGCACGGCACTCCTACTCTCTTCCAAAGAAAAAGAGTATTCGCTGGAAGACGGTGGTCTGCGTTCTGGTGTCTTTAGCTATTTCATCATCAAGGGGTTGAAAGGACGTGCCGATCGAAACGGAGACCGTATCGTAGATGTGCAAGAACTCTTCAACTATGCCCGCCAGAATGTGCGACAGTATACCGCGAGTATGCAAACGCCGCTGTTGATGGGGAGCTTTGATCCGAAGATGCCGTTGGCGGTGGTGCGGTATTGAGTACTAAGATACTAGATATGATCCCGAAAGCTTTCGGGATTAAATCGCTTCACTTTTAAACTGATTCGGCTGATAATCAACTAGTTGTAATAGCTGACCCTTTCCCTTTTTTTTATTCAGGTACTCAAAAGCAGTGTTGTGCTATTCCATGGATTAGTCTAGGATATTTCTGCTCATAGCGTTACATTTGTGGACAAACAAAACGACACAGATGACCAAAAAAGAGATTAAGGCACTTATTGCACAAGGTCGCATCAAAGAATCCATCGACTTACTCAATAAAGCAACTGAGAACGACGATCACCTCCACAATCAAGTTATACAAGTATCTGGACGTTATGCTTCCCATGAGCAAAAAAAACGTCTTGGTATAGAATCTAGTAGTAACCTTACGATAGAAAGCAACCAGATCGCTCAAGCACTCCTAAATCTTACAGATCAATTGCCTCCTAATGTAGATGTAACTGTACCTAGGAATAGCATTAATTATGGAGAAGAGCAAACTAATCCGCCCTCATCTCCAGTTGTCCAGCCAACGCCTGAGCCTGCGCCCTCACCCAGTCCTTCTACTGACTTGACGAAAACAGCCCTTTTGCTGGGTGTACTTTTGCTGCTGTTAGGTACTGCTGCTGCTTTATTTTTATGTACCGATGGCATGGGTTACTTTGCAGTTACCATACTGCTGGCGTTAGGAGCAGCTTGTTTGGCACCTCTCTTCTCGGGCAGTTTGAACATTAAAGCATTCAAAGACCAAGTGACCGCTGGTGGCGCATTCGGTCTTGTTGTACTCATTTTAACGCTGACACCTGCTAAGGAATTTATTCAGTCTTCTTCCAATTGTCAACAACAGACGGATTTTGATTT
>CAYLPW010000093.1:0-17405 GCA_964385665.1 uncultured Saprospiraceae bacterium | reverse complement strand
AAGACGAAAGCGGAAATGGGACAACTCTTTAGCGATGTGCAGAGAGTCTGGACAATACCTTAGAGATTTACGACAAAGTAAGCAAGCTGACTCTAGCACGTGATGTGTTGCTACCAGCTTTTCCGTTGCCTAAAGGTTTTGACACCCAAATTGACTACTTGCGACATTTGACGTACGAGGGCGCGAAAAAACGCTACGATACGATCACGCCAGCGATTAAAGAACGGCTAGATTTTGAGCTGTCCGTCATCGCCAAAACAGGTTATCCTGGCTACTTCCTCATTGTCCAAGACTTCACGACGACGGCACGCGAAATGGGCGTTTCCGTTGGTCCAGGTCGAGGTTCGGCAGCAGGTTCGGCGGTCTCGTATTGTATTGGGATTACCAGTGTCGATCCGATTAAATACGACCTGCTTTTTGAGCGATTCTTGAATCCAGAGCGGATTTCGATGCCAGATATTGATATTGATTTTGATGATGTTGGGCGACAAAAAGTCATCGACTACGTGATTGATAAATATGGACGAAATCAAGTCGCACAAATCGTGACCTATGGGACAATGGCAGCCAAATCTTCGCTCCGTGATGTCGGTCGGGTAATGGACGTGCCGCTGTCGGATGTAGATCGAGTGGCGAAAACCTTTCCCGTTCACCTGTCGGCGACGCTCAATAAAGTACTGGCGGATAAAGATGTGGAACCTGGGCTAAAGGGAAAATTGCTGTCTGACGATATCGAAAAAGCCTATCAATTTCGAGAACTAGCCGAACAGGAGGACGAGATTGGGCAAATGATTCGGACAGCGAAAAAGCTGGAAGGCAATATCCGAAATACTGGAATACACGCTTGTGGTGTCGTCATCACGCCTGGCGATATTACGCAATATGTGCCAGTGAAGACGGACAAAGGTTCGGACATGTTGGTCACACAGTTTGACAACAGCGTGGCGGAAGATGCGGGCTTGTTGAAGATGGACTTTTTGGGACTCAAAACCCTTTCCATTATCAAAGATGCGGTACGCATGGTGAAAGAACGCTTTGATGTGGACATTGATCCAGAACTGATTCCACTAGACGACGAAAAAACGTATGAACTTTTCCAACGTGGCGAAACCATTGCCATCTTCCAGTACGAGAGTTCGGGGATGCAGAAATACATGAAAGAGTTGAAACCGACCGAGTTTGCCGACTTGATCGCGATGAATGCTTTGTATCGTCCAGGACCATTGGAGTACATTCCAGAGTTTATTGACCGTAAACATGGACGCAAGCCAGTGATCTATGATTTGGATGCAATGGAAGAATATCTGGCAGAAACCTACGGGATTTGTGTGTATCAAGAGCAAGTGATGTTGCTCTCGCAGAAGCTCGCCAACTTTACGAAAGGGCAAGCAGATAAGCTGCGGAAAGGGATGGGAAAGAAGAAAAAATCGGTGATCGACGCGCTCTATCCACTTTTCATTGAAGGTGGAGAAAACAACGGACACGACAAAGCAACGCTCGATAAAGTCTGGAAAGATTGGGAAGCCTTTGCGTCTTATGCTTTCAACAAATCGCACTCGACCTGCTATGCGTATGTCGCTTTTCAAACGGCTTATCTAAAAGCGCATTATCCAGCCGAATTTATGGCGTCGGTTTTGACGCATAACAAAAACGACATTTCTAAAGTCACCTTCTTCTTGAAAGAATGTAAGCGCATGGGTTTGACTGTATTAGGACCAGATGTCAACGAATCCATGTCTGACTTTTCCGTCAATGCAGACGGCGCGGTGCGCTTCGGGATGGCGGCATTGCGTGGAGTAGGAGAGGGACCCGTGGAAGTGATTTTAGAGGAACGCAACAACAACGGCGTTTTCTCCAATATCTTCGACATGGCGCGTCGTTTGAACTTGAGTGCCTTGAATAAGCGTGTGATGGAAAGTTTGGTACTCGGCGGGGCGATGGATGCATTCAACGACTACCACAGAGCGCAATACTTCGTGCCATCGGATAAATATGATTCTATGTTGGAGCATATCCTAAAATATGGAGCTGGCTATCAACATCAAAAAGCGCAAGCTGCCAACTCGCTATTTGGGGGCTCAGAAGATGCGATGATTCCAGAACCACCTGTTCCGGCTTGTGAAAAATGGAGCTTAATTGAAATGTTGAACAAAGAGCGGGAAGTCACCGGTATCTACATCACTGGACATCCGCTAGACGACTATCGGGTAGAGGTTGAAAACTTTACCAATTGTTCGTTAGATTCTATCGAAAATCACCACAAATCGAAAGAAGTCCGCTTTGCAGGTGTCGTTTCCAAAGCCGAACACCGCATCAGTCGAAAAGGGACTGGCTGGGGACGCTTCACGGTGCAAGACTACAATGGCAGTTATGAATTCGTCCTCTTCAAAGATGATTATGCGGATTATCGGGGTCGACTAGAGGAAGGAACATGTGTCTTCGTTAAAGGGCATTTTGAACCGAATTGGAATGATGATGGTGTTCGGTTCAAACTCAATGAAGTCAACACCTTAGAGTCCATCACCGAAAAGATGGGAAAGCAGGTGACGCTTGATGTACCTGTGGAACACATCAATCGAGAACTGTTGGATGCCCTCGACGCGCTTTGCAAAGAATACAAAGGCAACCAACCGTTGAAGGTCGTTCTAATTGATCGGCAGCATCGCAACAAGCTGGAATTGAAATCCAATAAGCGGAGTGTGACAGTCAACACGGCGTTTGCGGAAGCGTTGGATGGATTGGGGTTGGCGTATAAGTTGAAGTAGAAAAGAGCTACAAGCTATGCAGATTTAAAATACATTCATACGGACGAAGTGGGGGTATAAAATAGATAGTTGGTTGAATATACCACAAGTAGAATAGGAATAAATTTCTAGGCTAAAGCCCGAAATCTATAGCTTTTAGGATGATAAAATTATCTTCGAAGACGAATGAGGTGTGTTTGTTTCTGAACACCCAATTGTATAGTGAGCCAATACAGACCACTTGATAAATGACTAATATCTAATTCGTTAATGCTATATTTTGCTTCTAGTACCACTTGTCCTAAAATGTTAGTCAATTGCAACTGAGGTGATTCAGATATTGTTCCACGGATGGTGAGTCGACCTGTTGTTGGATTGGGAAAGACATCTGCTTCCCATGTTTTTACATGATTTATCTGGATGATGCGGCTGTATTCATGTTGTCCGTCGATATCTATTTGCTTGATTCTGTAGTAATTTTCTCCTTCCTTTGCAGCTTCATCCAAGTAGCTATAGTATTGAGACTCAGAGGCTGTTCCTCTCCCCAATACAAAACTCAATTTTTGCCACTCTTTAGCATTCCAACTATGTTGTAGTTCAAAGCCAGCGTTATTGTATTCCGAAGCCGTTTCCCAGATCAATTGAATACCATCTTCAACTACTTTGCCACTGAACTGCGTTAATTCTACTGGCAGTACGAACGGGGTCATTATCAGTGTAATAGCGTCTTGTGCATTCACTAACGCTGAGGTGCTGACTTGGATGTAATAGGTCGTATTCGCTTCAAAAAGCATCGTTTCATTTTCTCCAAAACCTGCTCCGTCGTTGTTGTCTCGGCAGTCTATTTTCTGTAAAGGATGAGCGTTATCATTGTCCAAGTCCATATAAAATCCTAGACGCACTTCGTTGGTAATCTGTCCAGTTGTAGCATTGCTCATCTCCGCTTTGAGTTGTACCAATTGTTCTGCTGTTGTCGTATAGCGATACCACCAAGTTCGGTTGATGCCACAGGTCACTTCGTCTGTTTCTATCGTCGCGTTGTCGCTCTGGGTAGCGGTGACGTGGTGGCTATATGGAAGGGTCGAAACTTCGATAAAGTTGGTCAAATTGTCATTAGTCGGTTGTGCAAAGAGTTGAACGCTTCCAACTAAAAATAGGATGATTAAAACGTGTAACTGTTTTTTCATAGGTGCTGTGTCTTTATTTACTAGATATGAGATTTTGAGATCGCTTCGCTTTTAGATATGAGACTACTCCGTAGGCAATCAGTCGTCTATACGTACCATTCTATTTTCTCATTATTGCTTGCTATTCCATACAAAACCAAAATGCCAATAGCTCTTACGAGAAGAACTATTGGTCTGTATTTCTAATCTACTTATCAGGTGCTTATCAGGTTGAGATTTACAAATCTAATTGTTATTTCATGACCACGATTTTATGCTGTTCTTCTAGCTCCTCTGACCTCAATAGTAACCAATATAAGCCTGGTGATAAGTCGGCTACAAAAATATCACTATTCTTATCATTGATCCATTGCCGAATCAATCTGCCTTGTCCATCAAATAGACTCAATTGATGAGCGGTTGTTAGCTCATCCTTAAACTGAATTTGAAACTGGTCGCTTGTTGGATTTGGGAAGACGTTCAAATAATTGGGGAATGAACTAATGGTACGTTGCTCTATAGGTTCGTCGACTCCGTTACTGGAACAAGCTTCAAGTTTAGCATGAAACAGGCTGCCAGACTTCGCATGAAAACCTGGGCGTAGCGTGATGCTTTGTCCTGCTCGATATTGCACATTCGCACCACTTTCAATGTTGGCTTGTGAAGTAATCGTTTCCGATACCGTATAAGTTGGTGTACTACTTTCAATAGTGGTATTGTCAAAAACTAGGCTCACTGGACAACCACCGCTAAAGGTAATGATCACATGATCCATTTCATTCAGACAAACGCCGTCTGTCACCGTCCACACCAGTTGATAGGTTTCACCAGCTTGACCAAAAAACAGAGTCGTTGGACTACTTTGATCTTCAAAACTGCCCCCTTCTCCGTACACAATTAACCAAACGCCTGACGTACCAGTCGCTGCTAAAGTCGTCGATGTGCTATTTTCTACCACTTGATCTGGTCCAGCATCAATGGCAGGTGCAGCGTCGTAAAATACTCGAATAGGTTCACTCACCGAACCTTGTATGGCTTCTGCCAAAAATTCCAAGCGTGTCAAATACGACCAATATACCTCATTTTCATCTGCGTCATAAATGCGATAGTACAATTCTTCATTGATGACATTGCTGTAGACGGTCGGGAAGCCTCGGTAGCCAGCACTGGTATTGAACAAATCAGAAAAGCCTCTGCATTGCCCGCCCTTATCAAAAATAGCGATTCGGTAGTTAGCCGCATTGACTTCTGTACATTCATTATTCGCAGCTACGACAAGCGACATGGTGTAGGTGAAATCGGAGGGCGTAACTGACCAGTTGGGGGCTTGTGCTTGGACAAAATTGCTTGTTAGCGTAAAAATAAATAGGGTACATATAGCTTTCATCTTGTTGTTATTTGAATGAGAAAATTGGACAAGGAGATAAAGTTGTCAGGCACTTTTGAAGTGACTGACAACACTGGTATCTTATCGAATAATTTTCTCGACATGACTAAAGCTATCTGCTTGTATATGCAGTAAATAGACACCGGAACTCAATTCGCCATCGTAACTTTCTGTCCATTGCAAACGATGAATACCTGCTTCCAACGTACCTTCAAAAATCGTCGCGATCGTCTTTCCAGTTACGTCTTTCATGGTGACGGACAACTGCTCTGCTTTTGGCATTTTGAAGTCTACATTCAACTGTGTATCGAATGGATTCGGATAGATGGCTACTTCTGTCACGGTTTGTACTGGTAAAAGCGTAGTTCCACTATCCACAAAGCAATCTTCTACAATCGTCAACTGAAATGGTCGACTCGGTACACCAAACAAGTTATCCGCTAAGAAGCTAATCGTTTCTTCTATCACCAATTCTCGTTTCTGCGCATCTCGAATCAAGCTAAACTCAATATTTTCAGTTTCCTTTCCATGAATAGTTAAATAAACCATCGCTTTCTTGCCTTCCCAAACAATAGGGGCAACGCCACGAACTTCGCCATTCACTTTGGCGACTACATAAGCAGCACTTCCGATATACGTTTGCGCACAAGCTGCTATCTGCGCCACCATCGACAAGTTTTCGCGGTAGTCTTGGATACGCAACTTCATTTCATTCTCCAACGCAATCAGACGATTCGCTGCTTTCATCTGGATGTCTGTAGGTTGTAGCCCGTTGTTAGCAGGATAGCGCAATGTCCCACTATTGCTGCTGTACAACATGTATCCTTTCGTCGGCTCTAAAAAGTCTAAACTTCCTGTCCAACCCAAACCTGCTTCGTAGACCGCAAAAGTACGTTGTCCTTTGATCACATCGCCGTCGGCAGGACTCAAAGAGGCTAGTGCCGTATTCAGCGGCACATTTCGATCTGCTACCATCCCTATCCAATTCCAGCCTGTACTGATCGGAATGATGACATCGTTAGGATTGCCGAGTGTTCCACTGTAATTGAATGTACCAGCTTCGGTCACGAATACTTTGTACAACTCTTTGCGGTTGAAGCCGTTTCCAGCCGCACTCAACGAACCAAACCAACCATCATTTTCGGTGTAGGTATCAAAGAATTGCTGACTCAAGACGCGGTCGCCATCTGTTGCTTCCAAGTATCGGAAGGTTTCATTGACATCACTCAAAGTGCTAGCAGCCAATGGGAAAGAAATCCAGTTCCAACCTGCTTCTAAACTGTACGCTTGTTCAATACTTTCGACTGCCTCGAAGACTTGTGGATTTTGTGGCGTACCAATGAAGCCATGTAACTGGAAGGTGTGATCATCGGGCGTCACTGGCTTGTGAACTTTGCCTTCGCTGGCATCCCAAATACGGAACTCTAACCCTTCATTTTGTACTTCATTGCTGAAGACATCTAGGAAAACCAAATATTTATTGATGACTGGATCGAGTTCGACATAGGCGACACCGCGTAGTTCATTGTCCACAAATACTGCCAAGCGATCTTCTGTATCTGTTGAGACCACATTTTCAATGACTAATTCGCCGACATAACTCATGGAATGCAAGAATAGATTGGAATTGATCGACCATTCTGGGGCTTCTGCTGCCACTTTCAAGTTCAAAACCAAACGCTCATTGAACCCAAAGTTTGTACTCAACAAAATATCTTGCTCGTAGCTGCCAATATTCACGCCATCATCAATGGTGAACGTTACTTTTTTGCTGCTGTTTGGCGCGATGCTACCACTTGCTGGATTAGCGGTCAACCAAGCCGGCAAGTTCATAATATCAAAGTTCTCTTGACTACCACCTGTATTGACGATGTCTGCTTCAAAAGTACCGTCTTCTCCAAAGGTCTGTGTAATTTCAATCTGATCACGATCCCATAAGACCTGATTTTTATTGACAAACGCAATCCAAGTCGCTGGCGAAGGCAAAATATTACCAAATTGATCTTTGACGTTGCGCACGGTCACGTCTAGTGTGACGTGTTCTAAGCGTCCGCTTGGATCAGTCGGCGTCAAGATGATTTCGTCTTCATTAACAGCATAAGTAAAGTTCACTTTTTGGACTGGTCGCTGCAACTTGATGGGCGGCGTTGCCATGGTATAATTCAAAACCGTACTGCCTCCTTGTGTCAAATTGTAGTCGTTCATCGACTGATCGTTCAGACTTGGCATCAAAACTGGAACACCAGCATCCAATTCGTAAGACTCGAACGGATAATACGCCATCAGACCCAGTTCATCGCCTCTCAATCGGTTGACCCAATCACGCGCAATTTGTTCTGGGCGACGCGCTAAATTCCAAAGACGGACATCATCTATTTGACCATTAAAATACTGATCGCGCATTTCTGTAACGCCTGCAATCCAACCTCTCGCACCAATCCACAATTTGGAAGCTGCGTAGCTACTCCAGATATTACTATCGCCTGTTTTTCGCAATTGTCCATCGACATATAAGTTAATCGCTGAATTGCGCTTTAAAACGACTGCCAAATGATGCCAATTGTCATCCAACAAACCGCGAACATTCGATGCAAATGTCTCTCCATTGTTCTGTACCACGACTTTTCCATCTCCATCTAAACCAATGACCCAAGAAGTGCTATCGCTAGCGGTGCGTTCGCCTCGACCGTTCGAAAAGAGTGTACCAGCGCTTGTTCCTTTGAACCACATTTCCAATGTCAAATCGGCTTCGTCGGTCAAGACGAGTGTTCCTGTATTTTCAACTTCTAAGTAGTCGCTTGTTCCATTGAATGTAAACGAACGACCAACTGGCAAAATCGTCCAAGTCGCACCACTCAAAGTCGCATTGCGCATTCGCACACGGTCTTCCGCAATCGTGCCGATACCTTCATTCATTGGCCAATAGCCGATCAGTCCAGCTGTTGTTGGATTCAGTGAAATATTGAAGGTCGGGACGACATCGATAGCAGATCGTGTTTTGCTCCAAAGGCGTAGTTCGTGTATATTGCCTTCAAAAGAATTGGTTGAGCCAGCAATCGTTTGACCCAATCGAATGTCGCCCGTCCCTGTATAATCTACCGCAAAACTGTTGTCCACTTTCACTTCTACACCGTCGATCAGCAAAGAAGCCGTCGAACTCGCATAGTCGAAATTGGCGACGAAATGCTTCCATTCGCCTGTCGGTACAGCATTGTCCGTTTTGATGGTTTGGTTGCCCAACTCTAGCAAAAAGCGGTTGCCGCTGTCAAAACCAACAACTAGATCAGCGATGGCTGTACTGCCCTGCGAGAAGACAGTTCCACCATTCACACCATCTACTTTCGCCCAAAATTCTACGGCAAAAGAGCGTTTCGTTAGGTCGTAGCCTTGAATGGTTGCATAGTCGTTTGCGCCATCGAAATTGATGCTTTCCGAATGGCGTAGTTCTGTACCATTTAAGACACCACGCACATCGAAATTCAAGGAGGTCAAGCTGCCAATATCAATTGGCTCGTTGAATCGAATCTGTAAATCTTCGCCTGGATCGAGAATGCCATCACCAGGACTTGGTGTACCAAATGGAATTGGATTGATCCGGTCGGCTGTTCCTTGCTTGAATTCCGTTTCTTTATTCACTAGCTCACAACCACTCACCACACGCAACTGATACGGACCATCCGTATTGCTGCTCATATCCCAATCGTAGCGGATGAAGCTGCTGTTCGTCGGAATTTGGTCACCCATTTCATTCGTATTCGTCGGATGCCACCACTTATTCAGTTCGCGCCAAACGGACTCCGAAGCTGGCTTGTATTGCAAACTGATCGACTCAAATCCATTTTTATTGATGTCGTAATTATCAATCGTGATGGGCAGTGTATCTAAGTTAAAGTTGTTGACGACCCACAAATCGTTCGGTTCTTTTAAGCGGACATCGGTACATTCTGGAAGGAAGGTGACGGAGAAAGTCACCGTATCTACGATGTCGATTTCGTCGGCTGTGCCTGCTTCGTATTGACAAGGCGCGTACATTAGTATACGAATATCATTGTATTCATACTTCTCAGGTCCTCGTTCTACTGTAATCACTTTCCTCTGTACTGCACCACCTGGCATGGCAAATTCGTTTTCTACCGTAATCGTTTCCCCATCCATATTGACGCTTAGTCCATCTGGATTACTCGCTGGATCAACGCGGACTGCATAAAACCGAGCATCATTTGTCTCAGAGGTATTTTGCAACTCTAGCGTGAAGACGGCAACTTCTCCTTCGGGCACATTCTGAACCAACTTCGGGAAGATATCTACAGCTACTTTATCTCTTTGTAGTGTACGTTCGCTCAGTTGATATCCAGGATCGTGAAACAAAGTTTGTGTTCCTTCTTCGTGTGGACAAGAGGTTTGTCCGGCTACCGTTCTGAATATCGTTCCCCATCCCCTTGGGCTATTATATATTTCTATTACTTGGAAATCTCCCTGATCATCGTCAAAAATATCATGCGTCCACGTTACTGTCTCTGTCGTCTCCGCTGATCTTGAACCGCCTATACCAAGAGTGAATGTAGTGGCTACCCCAGTTTCTGTTCCTGAACCTGCTGTATTACTGATTCCTTTCCACTCAATTTCTTTTTCATTCACAACTTCAACTTCCCAGGAACCAAAATTAGTTTTCTCCGTCTCTGTCTCTTTGGAAATGCTAACGCCACCGTTGAAACTTAAACTTTCCTTTAGGTAGGTTCCTGGATCACTGAACGCTTTCTTTTTATCTTCTTCATTGGCTTTTATTGCTTCTTCCCAGAGACGAATCTGTTGATTATAAAATCTTACTGAATCAGTCTTTAAGCTGTATTCTTCTCCTACAGTCAAGGGAAGCCAGGTATAGCTCTGACCTGTAGAATCTGCACTTTCAGTTCCAACAGGGTTGGAAGAACTTGCTAAATTCTCCCAATCTGGATCATCATTGTTAATGCCAAAGTTAGGGTGATCGCCGGGGATATTAGAAACATACCTATTTGGTTGATTGACAAATAAGGTATTTCTAATGCTCTCCAAATTAGGAATCAAGTAGAACTGAAGATAATTTTGATCGAATGCAAAAAAAGTAGCTTTATCTCCAGGTGCAATTCCATACCCTACTCGAGTTCCTACTCTGAAGTCTAGGTTACTACCACCAGGTATGGTGTCGCATTCTAGATCTGTTGTCTCACACACATTGACAGGAATGAACTCAAGATTTCTGTTTAGTTCAACATAGAAATTAGTAGCTTTAGATATGTATATGTCGCTTCTAGTCCCAACTGCTTCTTCTGCATCACTAGTAGTGATTGTTTGAGTAGTAGTAGTGGTATTCACTACTCCTCCGGAACGATTTGCATTTATCTGTAACTGCCATGATCCTTCTGTTTGAACGGTATTTGTCACTTCTGTAGAAACACCTGTTCCTACTTGTGCTTTTGCGCCTACAACTACATTTTGTGACCAGTTTGTTTCTGTTCCTACATCTATACTATAGGCCCACTCTCGGGAATAACTACTTCCTTTTGCCCAAGAAGTTGTACTACCATCTCCAAAAGGGTCTCGAATTACCATTTCTACTACTTCAGGTCCTGCCGTAACAAATCCTGTTCCTTCAATAGATTGTGCTCCTAAAACATAAGCTCTATAGATTTTATCAGCTACGTTATCAGCCTCGGGTCTTGGATACCACTTAACGTCTTCTACCTGTCCTGGACGACGTAAGGTGATGTCCATTGTTTTGGTGTACGAATAGCGTGGTGTATTGCCATCTTGCAATAAATTAGGTCTCCCAGCATAGAAGGTATATAAAGTGTCGCCTGTAGCTAATGGAAGGCTTACATTTTCTTGTTGATCGGTGGCTAGCTGATTGCTAATAATGAGTTCTCCATCGGTTACAGGAACATTATCTGTTATAATGGGTGCATCATTATCTAAGTTGGTATATGGTTCGAATGCACTAAGATTAGCTTCATAGAGATACCGCGACTTAAACATCGGATATGGTAATGCTGAAATATCTATAGTCGTTTCTACACCTGAAGTGTCTAAATAAGTATAAGTAGATTCACCGATGAACGATCCTGTTTTGTCTTTATTTAATACAGAAATTTCTGCTGTACTTCTGTAGATGAAGTCTTGTAGATAGTTGTACTTGACAGAGTCTATTCTTTGGATAGAGTCAGTACCTGCAAGGTAGATATTATCGTAAGCTGTTAACTCATTGCTTACGTTAATTAAGTCTATTTGTGGCAAAGCTTCGAAGAAATCTTGGGTACTTATGTTCTGTAGTGGATTAACAACTCGAACATCTTTGACTATATACTTCAATGGGTATAACTCAGTGACATATTCTCCCGTTTGACTATCTGTGAATACTGTATCTACGTGGCAACCATTACCTACTAAAGCTTCGTAAACAATTCTAGCACGACCAATATTATTAACAGATCGACCTAAACCTGGCACTTTTTCGCCCTCTCTCGTGCCACCGACTACCCGACCAATCACCTTCAACTTCGTAGAGTCAATAAATTCTAAACCCGAAACTGGCTCTTGAAAATCAAATAAACTACCATCTGTTGGAAATTTTCCTACTGCAAACTCATGTCCTTCTTTGAACAATGAAATACGGTGTTTTCCAATTGGGACGTCAACGGTAAATGCGCCTGTACTATTGGTCGTTACTTTCTCCCCATTGAGTACAGCAGTTTCACCATCAATTTGGATTTCAATCTGATCAGCTGGACAGCTAGTCCCTTGATAGAAGACTGTTCCAGTAACAGGGAAAGAGGAGATATCTTTAAAGTCTTCTCCATTGAAAATGTCAGAGCGCGATCCAATAAATAACACTTTTTGACTTGGCTCAAACTGGTGTGTTCCAAATTGCGGGGTCACTCTGTAGGTCAATCCTACGCCTGCGTAAGGTATACCCGTCACAATGTAATTACCATTCGTATCTGTCAATCCGTACAGACCTAGTTGATCTGGTGTTGGGATGATACTCGACCATGCTTCATTGAGTGTACTGATACCTACTATTTTACCATGGCGTAAATTGTAGAAGGCTCCTGATTTAGAGCGATCATATACCTCTTCACCAATTCCTTCATCGAAATTGTAAGTAGCAAATAGCTCGGGATCGTCATTCGTGAGTATTCGATTGAAATCTCTTACGACAGTTGCGCTGTCTTTGACCACATTCCAAATCCGCATTTCATCGAACTGTCCTTTGAAGAAAGCAGTGTTATTGAGTGCTGCACCCAACTGATAGATACCTTTTGTCAAGTAGCGACTACTTGAATTGTCTTTTGCTAGTAATGAGTCATTTAAGTAAATGAGGCGTTCATTATTTATTGTATCATAGACACATGTCCAGTGCTGCCAGTCTTGATCATTATGTGATTCGGTAGTACTCAATATATCATTTCCAAATCCAAATTGGAAACGTCCAGTCCCATCAAATCCTATGGTCAAATTGTCTTGAGTAGTAGCAGTCGTATCTCCATGTGCGAAAAGTGTTGCTGCATTCGCATCCCCTCGTTTTGCCCAAAGTTCAATAGTAAAAGGTTGATTACTGATGTCTAAAGAATCAAAAACTACGCTATCATCTACACCGTCTAGTAAAATACTTCTCCCCACTTGCGTACCATCAGAAGGGGCGACTAGCACTCTCACATCTTCTACCGCATTGCCACCTGTGTACGTAATTTGTCCGCTTACTTGTCCAGTGGCTGTCCGGTAGCCAATTACATTGATATGATTGGAACGTAGGACGTCTCCGTCACAATCTGCTTCCCCAACAATCGAGTATTCATATAGAATACCGGGGTCAGCGGTGTAATCCAGATAGATATTTGCGTTTTCTGATACAACATCAATTTGTACAGAATCGACAGTTCCAAGTGGTTTACGATAGATTCTATAGCGATCGATCAATGTTGCTGTATTATTTTGAGGTGTCCATCTCAACGTAACACGATCCATGAATTCCCCTTTAGACGCATTCGCCGCAGTAGCATTAAACACCTGATTTAGATCGGGATCTAAACGCTGACTTTCTTGCGCGGAAGAATCCGATAAGCCACAGATGTTCCTAGCAAAAAGATCATATTCATACTGTCGGCAAGCGATCACATTTTCATCTATGAATGAAGTAACATCGGCATCTAAAAAATAAGTAGTAGCTACTCCATCTCCGAACCTTCGTTTTAGTTCAAAGCCTGTTTCTCTAGTACTTTGGTCTTCCCAGCTTAATTCGATCGTATTATTTTCTATGTTAGGTTGCGCGATTAGATTGATAGGGGAAGGAACTGGACCTGGACTTATTCCGATTTTGTGTAAAGAAGTGTCGGAGCGTTCTGTGTTATCATCACATACTTTGATAGCAACTAGGTAGTAGTCAAACTGCTCATTTGCTGTATTTGCACTAGTATCTATATACTCAAATGTATTCTGATTAGCAGTGGTTAATTTTTCATAAGCGCCTACAAAACCGCCAATATTACTTTCTTTGAAGTCTATATAGCTCATGTAGCAATTGGGCAAGACGGGGAAAGCAGGTGTTGTAGTAGTATTGCCTGTGAGGTTAAAACCCCACACATTACTCTTAAACCGATCTAGAATAGTTAAGAAACTAATTTTGCCCTCAAAGCGATTCTCATTTGAAAAATCTGATCCAACAACCCAGCTGCCCTGCGGTACATAATACGAATTACTCGAAAAACTGGCAGTAGCTTCCTGTATATTGTCAATCAATAATCTGTAAGCACCGAAATTATAATCTATCTTGATATCGTACCACTGTCCAGGCTGTATGGTACTATTAGACTCTAGACTCGCGGAATTAGTACCAAAATCATCTGTTAAGTTGATATAGGCAGATACTTTTCCTGTCTCATCTACACGGAGATGATTACCAAAGGAGTCATCGTTAAAAATGTAACCCAGCTCTCCTTGATTAGGTAAAGCATCTACGTAAATTTGCGTATGAAAATCAGGATTGTAGATTCTTCTATCAAAAAATATGGGGCTAGGACTCAGTCCTAAATCATAGCGCTGAGGTCTGGTACTTCCAAATGTGATGGTTTGTTCTTCAATGCTCATACAGTCACTGATAAGTACGTTCTGATTGGAAGTAGTCAATCTAGAAAAATCAGTGAATAATAGCGCATTCTGTTTATTGGCAGGGTTTGTGAGTTCGGCTGTGCTTAGAGTTTGATTCCAGATACCGAATTCCATCATTTCTCCCCCATGTAAATATCGGTTATAGCTATTAGAAGAAGATGTAGGATCTACATATCCATTTTTCTCTGCGTAATGCTCTGCGCCTATAACAATAGGTACTTCGGAACGCGTCTGCTGGATACCTAGATAAGCAGTTGTTTTAACGTCTTCGATACCGTTGATATATAAAGTAATATCAGATCTACGAGGATTGTAATTAATATCTGGATTTGTACTAACGACAACGGCAATGTCATAGATTTCTCCTTTTTGTAGCGGCTCATCAGATTTTAGATCGAATCCATTACATGTAAATCGTAGTCTTCTATTACCATCACTATAATCATCTAAATGCAGACTAAAATTCCCCCCAACAGCGCGTCGATCGAAAATACACCCTCCTTCGTTTGGAACTATCTTCGTACGGATAGAAAATTCCTTATTGATGATAGGTGTTTCTTGCAGCAAGACAGCAAAATCGATTGAGTTAGTATTTTGCTCAAATTTTAGTGTAGGAACGACAGCGTCCGTAGAACGCCATACTTCATAGTTAGTGGGTGTAACTTGTCCTGCTTCCCCAATTGACCACTTTAGTTTAATCTGTTCATCACATATATCTTGACTCACTTCGTCAAGATTAGGTTGTGAAACTTTCTTCGGAGCGACTGTCGAAGAAGATCGTCTTGTTTGAAGTGTCCCGTTGTTATCTCTGTAATCAACAATCAATGAATACTCTACATCTACATTTTGATTAGGGATGTCAAAAACATCGTTTAAGGTAATTACCTCATCGGCTGTTGCTGCATTGATAGTATGGTATTTTGCATAAGAACTGAAGCCTTGAGGAATAATAGACACATCATAATTAAAACCACTCTCAAAGCAAGCTGCTGATATAGTAGTTGTGGTACGTACCTTGTCAAAGTCACAGTCATCTCTCTGAGCTGTCAATACTGCTGAATTGATTAGGTTCTTCTTTCTGACTGTTTTAGTGGTTGTTCTATTAGATCCACTACCATTTTCTTTTACCCATTGGTAGCTGAGTCTAAAGAGTATATTGTTCTCTGCCCTCGCAGTCACATTAGAAAATGTAATCTCCATATACTTACGGTAGCTTCCCGTGAACTCAACGCTTTCTACCTCCATACCGAAAAGGTCATTTGATCGTTTACAAGCTGTAATATAATCTACACCTTCATCATTAATGTATATATACCCGTATTCAGTGGCGTTACCGCAAGCCCCAGGACCAACTTCGTCTATGTACATTATCTCCTTTTCAGTATCGCCTACTTTGACAAAAAGACTAGCAAATTGGATGTGCCATAAGTCGTCATCTACAGTATTAACTTGAAGCTCGGAAACTTGAAACCTTAGTTTTAGCTTTCCTTGACAACTGAAAAAATCATCTTCAACAATTTCTATCGTATTAGGCTGTGCCCAAGCCACCGCTGCCACCAGCAGCAGCAAAGCCGTCAAAAGAGTATGTTTCATTTTGGTTGTTGTATAGTTCATAACTCGAATCTGTTGTATCAATCTTACTGAAATGATGTTCATAATTAGACAATGAAAGGGATGGTCTATTGGGGGGCAATAGAATAAATCATAATAAATCGTACAGTGTGTCAGATGATAAAAATCGGTGTGGGAAATCTACTTTCTAAGAAATAGACCAGCTTTTCAACTATTTGTGACTATGTTCTAGCAACAAATGTAAAATTTCATATTCGTTTCTCCTAGAAAAATGTGGCGAGTGGGCGGAATCCTGTGGCAAATGGTCAGATAGGATGCTAATTCAGCTTAATCATCACCTCTTCCAGTGCCTTTTTGTTGCGTCTACTGATGGGAATGGATTTGTCGTGTAGCTTCAGAAGGTTATTTTGCAGATCGATGGAACTGATTTCTCTTAACTGAACGATATACTGCCGATGTACGCGCATAAATTCTTCGGAAGGTAGCAGTTGCTCCATTTTGGAGATGGAAGAACGTAAGATAAACTCTTCTCCGCTTTGGCTATAGACTTCGCAGTAATTATCACTGCTTTTTACCAAAAAAATGTCACGCATATAGACTTTTTGGTAGATGCCTTTTCTCTGGAAAAAGAGGTAGTTTTTGGATAGAAAATTTTGATGTTCAGCATCATCTTCGCTGAGTACGTTGCGTACAGCAGTTTCTATCGCCACTTTCAAGGAGAAGCCACTGATGGGTTTAACTAAGTAGGCAATCAGTTTCGATTGTTGCGCCTGCTGATAACTTTGTTCATCTGCATAAGAAGTAATGTAGATGATGGGAATGTCCAAGTGCGAAATGCGCTCGCCAAGTTGCAGCCCAGTCATTTTGCCATTCAGGTCTATATCCATCAACACTAAATCAGGCAGTTCCTGATAAATGATGTCTTGAGCCGCTTCCGCATTATCGACACGCGCTGCTAGTTGATAACCAATCTCTTGTACCAGCATTTCTAGTTCCAGTCCAAACGAAAGGTCGTCTTCTACGATTAGTACTTGTAGAGAATAATTATTCATATAACAAAAGTAATTTTTTCGAAGCATTTCTTCAATCGAGTGATGGAATTGATGTTAGAATAGGACATACGAAAAATGATTATTTTGTTCTAATTTCGTCAATAAGTTAATTCCAAAAGTTGTGCCAGTAAAAGCAAAATCACACCTGTAGAAAATGATGCGCCACACTGTTCAATGCTTATCTATTGCTCTATTATTTATCTTTTTTTCCATACAAGGCTTTGCTCAATCTGATAGTCTGTGGGCAGTTTGGAATAATGAAAATGCCCCACCTACGGAGCGATTAGCGGCACTTCAAGCACTCAATGATTTATATCATTACGAAGACCCTGATGCTGGCTGG
>CAYLPW010000092.1:0-17406 GCA_964385665.1 uncultured Saprospiraceae bacterium | reverse complement strand
CAAATGCTATTTGTTGCTGAACTAGTCTCACATCTCACAATCTCACAATCTCACATCTCACAATCTCACAATCTCACAATCTCACAATCTCACAATCTCACATCTCACAATCTCACATCTCAAAGCGGAGCGATCTCATATCTAAAAACTACGCTCGTTTCGCCCGTTCCCAAACTACGGACTGACGACCAGACAAATAGCGGAAAAAGCCGCGAATGACCGCATAGTTCATGACACAGAAATAATAAGGAACAAAGAAGATTTTGGCTTTGATTTTTCGATTCTCCAATAGATAGCCTACAATAGCTAATACATAGAAAATAACTTGTAGTCCAAAGAAAAATGGATACCAACCACCGTACGCATTACTCAAATAGAGGCTAACCAAAAAGAGGACGAGCAGTGAAAGCGGTGCTAACGTCCAGCGCAATACACGGTGCGATACATATTGAAAAGTAAGCAATCCGTGCTTAAATGGATTCAATAAATCAGCCAGTCGAACGATGGACTGAAAACCACCTGCTGCAATTCTAATTTTTCGTTTCAACTCTTCAGGGACGGAAGCAGAAGCGGTCTCTCTAGCATAAGCTTGAGGTTCGTACGCTACCTTGTAGCCTTGTGCAGCAATTCGCATAGTCATGTAGAAATCTTCGACGATAGAGTCCTGTGGTGGTTCTTCATACAACCTAGTTCGAATAGAAAACAGCTCACCAGCAGCACCTACGACTGAATTGAGTTGCGCATCCCATTTCTTCAACGTCGACTCATACTTCCAATAGATACCTTCTCCAGCACTACTTGCATCCTCTTTTTGTTGTTGTTGGATTCGTTTTTCGCCAGCTACTGCGCCTACTTTTGGGTTTTGATAATGGCGTACAATTTCGCGGATGGCTTCTGGATTGACGTACGTATTCGCATCGGAATAGATGGTAATATCGCTATCGACAAGTGGCATGATGCGATTGACGGCTGCAATTTTTCCACGACGCTCAGGATGATGAAAGAGTTGTAGATCAACATCGGAAGAGACAGGATAATGTTCGACAAGCGTAGACGTTCGATCATTAGAACCATCCGTGACGAAAAAGAAGGTGATTTTATCTTTGGGATAGTCGAATTGAAGAGAATTCTCAATCTTTGCTTCAATATCCTTTTCCTCATTATAGGCGGCCACTATAAAAGTAACGGTAGGTAATTCACCTGTAGAATCAACCTTACTCTTCTTTGAGGTAAAACGTGTAAGAAAAAAGAGTAAAATAGCGTAACCTATGTACGTATACAATATGACGCCTAAACATGCCCAAAAAAGAATAGTCATTAGAAATAATTTGAAAATTGATCGTCAAGAAAGAGAGATAAATAACGCTCGCTTCGACAAATGTTAAGATAGAACAAACTAATCGTTCACAAAACTAATGAACGAAACTTCCTGACTTTACTCTGCAACTACTTATTACAATGGTACGGGTTAAAAAGATGATTTTCTTCTTATCTACAAAGGTGAATTATCTACCTTTTATACGGTAAAAATGAACGCTAGTTCCTACATATTATATATTTTTCAATATATTGCAACAAATTCGCAACATATACGGTATAAGACTCCGAGAGTGTGTAGTAAGATATTAGCTTATGAAAACTTTCATTTACAAATTACTCTCACCATAAATAAGTCGTCCTATTAAAATTTACTGTGTTGCCACTGCTATAAAATAAATTTATATATAAATAGGAGAGCAATAAGGTAAACTAACCCAAACGACGCAAACAAATTTTACGAAATATTTAAGTCGAATAAGTAGACGAGAAAAGTAACTTTTCTTCTCTTTGCCCGTCTTTACTTTAAAAGAAATAAAATAGTAATTAAAGTGACAGTCAATTTGTTGTTGATTGTCTTTCAATTATTTGCATATTTTTATTTATATACTTTAATAAACTAAGAACTGTGAACACAGCCGTCAAACCGTCGTTACTTTTAATAGAGAAAGATGAGGGATTGAGGCAGCTATTGACTTCGATATTACAGGAAAACTATCAGGTCGTCGCTACATCTAGTTCGTTGGCTGGATTACAATATTTGTATGAAGGTAAATTACCTCAGTTAATGATTATTGATTTGAACATAGAGGATATTCCTGCTTGGGAATTGATTCAACAGGTCAACTCGAACGGATTATTGCGCGATATACCGATTATCGTATTGGGAAAACAACAACATCAATATTTAGAAGATAAATTGCCAAAGCAGGTCAGCGATTTTATAATTAAGCCTTTTGATCCGGATAAACTAAAACAAAGCATAGAGCAACAGCTCTCTATTTTGTAACAATCCATTTTTCAAACAATCACGCTGTCCGACATGAAAAAAATTCTACTCGATACTCATCGAACCAAACCCGCGTTCGTACTCTATTTAGAAGGGGAGAAGGAGATTATCCACCTCTCTAGAGAAGATTCGATACATCAATCCGATTTAAAAGTATTTAAAATCCGTAATCGTCAGGAAGTACAATCTTGGTTGCGTGCCCAACTAGTAAAAGGGAGCAACAACTTTGTCTTACTCTGCGACTATGAAGAATTGAAGCGTAACGACTTCAAATTTATCAAAGAAGTACAAGCTGAATCTGGGTTGCGGTGCATTCCTGTTTTCGTACATGTCGAACAAGGTACGGTGATCGACAAAGCAAAATTGATCCGTTTAGGAGTCGATGATTGTCTGGAAACACCACTGGACTGGGAAAATGTAGAGCGGAAAGCTGAATTTTGGCTGCGCTATAAGTCGCGTATCCGACATTGCGCTCCTACAGAAGTACAAAGTGAGTCTACACCAAAACGAACGTTGCCGACCTTCAAGCGATTGTTTGACTTGGTAATGGCAGTTGGTATACTATTAGCACTAAGTCCGCTACTTCTAGTATTGGCACTGCTGATTAAACTAGATTCTAAAGGACCTATCTTCTACAAATCGAAGCGAGTTGGGTCTAACTATCGCCGTTTCTATTTTTGGAAATTTCGTTCTATGTATCAGGATGCGGATGAGCGGTTAGAGGCGCTGTTGTATCTAAATCAATATGAACCTGGTTCAGCAGACAACTGTTTTGTCAAGTTGAAGAACGACCCACGCATCACGAAAGTCGGTAAATTTATCCGCAAGACAAGTTTGGATGAGTTACCTCAACTTTTCAATGTACTAGCAGGTGAAATGTCACTAGTAGGAAATCGACCTTTGCCTCCTTACGAAGCTGTGATGATGGTAGATGACTATCGCGCCAATCGCTTCTTAGCTCCAGCGGGGTTGACAGGATTATGGCAAGTTTCTAAAAGAGGGAAAAGTGACATGTCCACCGAAGAACGTGTCGGGCTAGATGTAGAATACGCGCGTTCATATTCGTTTTGGTACGATATGGGACTATTGTTACGCACACTGCCAGCCATGATTCAAGAGGAAGATGTATAAATACAACTAATTCGTACCAGAACAGACAGCACTGGTCGAAACATTTACGATAGAGTAGGAGAGATGTATTATATTTGATTCGTCAACTAATACATCTTTTCTATGTCTACTCAGTCTTTAGTCACTCCTCGCAACATTTCTATCGTTGCCTATATTACCGTTATTGGATTCATCGTGGCGATGTTTTTCAATAACAAATCCCGCACACCACTTTCCGACTTTCACGTTCGTCAAGCTTTAGGGGTACATCTGATCGCAGCCGCTGGACGCTTTCTAGTCTGGATCACAGGCATCAAGTTTTTAGGAATACTACTTTCTATCGCTGCGGTGCTACTACTAGTACTAGGTGTCGTCGATGCCTTAAAGGGTCGTCGTGAACCTTTACCTTTCGTCGGTACTTACTTTCAGGAATGGTTTAAGTCCGTGTGAAAGATGTTAGACAGTAGACAGTAGATGTTACTTTTTAGCGACTCTTACTGCTTATAGTCTAATACTAAGCATCCAAAGTAACTGACTTTCATATCAACCTGAACAGGAGTATTAGGCTAGTGATGAAATAGTCTAATGTCTAGCGTCTAATATCTAAGGTCTATTCTAATGGCAAAAAAGAAAAAATACTACGTCGTTTGGCAAGGTAATCAGCCTGGCATCTATGATAATTGGACGGAGTGTCAGTTACAGATCAAAGGCTACCCTGGTGCGAAATACAAATCGTTTTCTTCTCGTGCCGAAGCGGAAGCGGCTTTCGGAGGCAACTACGAGGACAATGTAACTCGAAAGTCGAAAGTCATCGTTCCTGCAGCTGCTAAAGGTGATATTATCTGGGAAAGTATGTCAGTGGATGCCGCGTGTAGTGGGAATCCTGGTGTGATGGAGTATCAAGGTGTAGACACGAAAACGAAATATCAGTTTTTTTATCAAAAATTTCCATTAGGTACGAATAACATTGGTGAGTTTCTAGCCATTGTTCACGCTTTAGCCATGCTGCAAAAAAAAGGTGTCGAAATGCCGATCTATTCCGATTCTAAAATTGCCATGGGTTGGGTCAAAAAGAAAAAGGTAAACACGAAGCTGGCAAAAACAGCAAAGACTAAATTACTCTATGAGCTGATCGACAGAGGAGAAAAATGGCTCAAAACGAACGACTTTCGCGTCCCACTTCTGAAATGGGAGACCAAATCTTGGGGCGAAATTCCTGCTGATTTTGGACGAAAATAATCGTCGGTCTGAGTTCAATAATAAACCCGCCTACCTATACAGTTAGGTAAACCTGACCGTCGGGCAGGTTTACATCCTTAAGTGTTTGATTGTACTCGAAGCACCTATTTTCTTCGACATATTCACTTCGAGTAAAACCAAACCCCGAAAGCTTTCGGGGTAAATTTGATTATTTCACGTTACTAGATGAATACCTTGAAAGAGAGCGACTTACAATTTACCTTTGCCGACCACTACATCATCAAATCCTATGACGATCAACCGTTCTATAAATCGTTTAGTGGAAGAGGATTGCGAGGTGTCGACTTTATCGGGCTACATCCAAATGGAGAGGCTTGGTTATTAGAAGTCAAAAACTACACCCATCGCCCAGCACAAGAACAAGCTAATCTTCGACAAAAATTAACTGGCGACCAGCCTTTACTATTTCAACAAGTCCAACAAAAAATAGTAGATACCAAACGCGCTATTGCAGCTATCAACGACTATCTATGTCAAAAATGGTGGTATCGGTGGCGGTATCAACTGCTGAGTCGACTCTATCCAGATTTGCTGCTGCAACAAGAGCGGATGTATTGGATGGAAGCGGCGAGTCGGTTGGAGAGGATGACTGCTTATGTTTGGTTGGAACTGCCTGAGACGTGGGATGAAGAGCAAGAAAATTTACGAGAATTAGCAGTAGATTATTCGTTTAAAATGATCGACCAAACAGGTCTACCTAACTTTCTAACGAGTGTTACCAGCTAATAAAAAAGTTGGCAAAGCGTTCTAGTTTTTTAAGTTCGTGATCGACGAATCGCTGAAACAATCGGTCACCGACCTTCGATTGCAAAGCAGAAATACCCACATCAATCAATCGCAATCCAGCCATAATTCACGTTTCCCTACTTCATGCGCTCGAAAGTCCATGGGATAGATGCGTTCCATGACCAACATATCACTATTGAGTTCTTCATTGACATCCAGTCGCACAAATTTGACGATTAAGTCATTCACGTTGTTAGCGAATTGCATTTTCTCCGCTTCCGAACCGATGTCAGAGCGCGTATCGCTGGTAAAAAGCTTACCAACTTCTGTGTTGGAGAGGGCGATAACAGTATTGTTTGCGCCAGAGGACAAAGTTCTTGGATAACGTTCTTTCATTTCTAAATTTAGTAAAGAAAGTGGAACTTGACACTACAACAATACAAATATATTTACCGCACTCCCGTATTCCACTTCACCCCCAAATAAAACTCGCGCCCATGGTTCGGCGCATAACTATACGAGGTATCAAAATAATCACTAAAGCCTAGTGGTGCGTTCGGATCATTGAAACCAACTAAGGGCGAGCCTTCCTGCCTAAAATCGAATAGATTCTGAACACCTGCATACAAGCTGACTTGCTCATTCACCTCTTTGGTTACTTGTAGATTGTGCAAAGAAAAAACTGGACTACGAACTGCACGCGGAGTGGCAACAGGCAAACCATCTGCCCCCAGATCATATACTTCTGGTAACGTCATCGAACCTGTCCAACGGGCAGTGTACGCAAAAGTCATCTTTACTTTTTGCCAGCGATAGTTCGCCAATAAAACACCTGTCCAGTCTGGCGCAAACTCAATCGGGCTGCTTTCTAGCACACCATCCGCAGAAAGTTCGCGCTGCGTCGTCCATTGTCGATTGAAAGCAGCTTGAATGCCTAATGGGAAACGAAAACTGTAATTGACCGTTGCACCAACACCAGCTGTTCTGGCATCACCCTCTGAGTTGGCATAAATAATTTTGCTGGGATCGTCGTAGTCAGGAATGATTTTGTTGGTGAAATAGGTGTAATAGCCATCTACATCCACCGTTCCACTTCCTGCTCCTAAAGCAAAAATATGATTCAAATTCATCGAGCCGTTGTAGGATTGCTCTGGTTGTAAGCTTTCCAATATTTCCACGCTACGCTGTCCACTCACGAAGGCGTGATCTTCCGTAAACAAGTTGACGATACGAAAACCGGTGCCGAAATTGGTGCGCAGCGTCGTCCAAGGAGAAGGTTTGTATTTGATGTTCAAGCGCGGTGCAGGAATGAACCCGTGCGATTCGTAATGGTCTAAACGAAACCCACCTAAGATGCTCAATTGCTCATTCATGGTCCACTCATCTTGTACGAATAAACCACTGATGAACTGCCGATCAGGTGTATTAGTTGCTCCATCGGAAGTCGCTACTGTATTGTCGTCGTAGTATTGCAAGCGATTCGTCCAGCCTAATAAAATGTCGTGCTTTTTAGTTGGGATACTCCAAAGCAAATTGGCAAAAGCAATTTGCTGGGTCGCGCTATACAAGTCACTACCATAGTAACTATCTTGAACGTGATGAGAAGCCGAAAAATCCAATTTTAGACTCGTAGAGGTATCAAATTCATACGATCCGAATAGCTCTGCTCGATTCGTAAAAATACTTTCTCCATAAATGGTATCATCACCTCGCAAGTCTCGATACGCCCTATCTTCTAGAAACTGTTCCGTTCCATTTCGCCGATCTTCATAAAAGTATTTTCCAGCAATGGAGAAGTGTTTACCACTCTTTCTATCAATGTTCCACTTTGTGAAAAGCGAGTACCGATCTAGATGAATATTGTCGCTAAAGCCGTCCTCGTTTTGATCTTCAAAATCGTTCATATAGGCATAATTCAAACCAATGTACCCAGAAGCTTTTCCAATACGCGGCGCGACTGCAATGTTGCCAAACGTTTCTTGATGTGTCGTCCCCATTACATCTATCGAAAACAAAGGCTGTTCTTTCGGATCTTTTGTGATGATATTGATGACGCCAGCGACTGCTTCCGAACCATATAAGGTACTACTAGGTCCTCTAATCACCTCAAAGCGATCCACTATCATTGTTGGAATGCCATTCAAACCATAGACGGAAGCAAGATTCCCATAAATCGGCATACCATCCATTAGTACAGCTGTATACGCCCCTTCTAGTCCGTTGATGCTGATGCTGTTCGTGAAACAAACACCGCAAGCAGTCACTTCCTGTACACCATTCACCATCTGAATACCTTCAACGATGGAAGAGGCAGCACTCGGCATAAAGGTTTCTAGCTGCTTAGCGTTCACGACTTCTATTTTGACTGGCGAGTTAGAAACGGTGGTCGGTTTCATAGTGGCGGTAACAACCACTTCTTCTAGCGCAGCATTGTTACGTAATGCTAAATCGACGACTTTTTGTTCATTCGCAACGAGTGTCACCTTTTGCTTTAATGGTAAATAGCCTACGTAAGAAATACTCAATTGGTAGTTGCCCGCTTCCAGATTGATAAATTTATATTTCCCTTCCTCATCAGTAATTGTGTTGTAGTCACCGGGCTGCAACTCCACTGTTGCGAAGGGCAGTACCTCCTCTCCAGACCGAACAATACCTGATAGATTGCTTGTCTGCGCCCAAGTCTGATAAGTCAATAAACAGCAAAGAAGAATGAATACATTTGATGACATTGATAATTGTATTTAGATGAAGCTAAGGTATTAATTTAGACTAATCTAAAAATAAATTTTGAGGTGTAAAGTTCTATTGGCGCAAGAAAAGTTAGATTTAATAAGTGACTTTTTCCTTTTCGCTCGTCTGAAGAAAATACGCTTGAAAGAAAGTGGGAAAGAAGTAGTTATTGAGGATTCGTTGTATATTGCTCGCAGAACACAAAAGAATAGAAGAGAGCTATCTATCTTAAATGTTCAGAAGTGAGTTGAACACCAATTCTAACATCATCAATTTATACCCTTGAGTAAGCATTGTACCACTCAAATGTCAGATACCGACGTAATTCGGACTTATCTACATTCGCAGTCGACAATCTGTTTCAGTCTGCTGTACCAACGATATAGTGGCAAAGTCTATAGCAAATGTATTTCGTTGCTAAAAGATGAAGCACTGGCACACGACGCTACTCAAGAGATATTCACTAAAATCTTTCTCAATCTTTCTCGATTTGCCGAGCGGGCAAAGTTTTCAACTTGGGTGTATTCCATCACCTACAACTATTGCATTGACTATATTCGGAAGCAAAAAAAGCAGAAAAACCTGTTTGTGGATGATATAGAACGTGCGCCAGACATAGTCGATGAAGTAGATGACCAAGAGTTGCTTAGTATGAATTTGCAACAACTGACAGCCGTACTAGAATCAATTTCGATAGATGACAGAGCCCTCTTGCTAATGAAATATCAAGATGAACTGTCTATTCGAGATATTGCTGAAGTACTTAACAAGACAGAGAGTGCTGTCAAAATGCGGATCAAGCGTGCCAAAGCCAAAGCGCAACAAATTCGTAAAGAAATGTTTACGGAGGAACTTTATTTATAGATTTGACTAATTACACAATTATGGTATTTCAAGAGTACGGCAAACAGCAAGAGAAGGATTTTTCTGGCTCACAAAAGGATTTGCATATTCAAAACCAACTCGTTCAGTCCTTTGGCGTGTTTCGATTGATGGGGCGATTGGTAGAAGTGTACTTACCTAAAATGTTTGAGGTAGCCATTGAACTGACTAAAGGAGGTTCAGCTGATGAAGCACCTCGTTCAAAAGCTGACCCACGTGTGAAATAAATTCTATAGTTAATAAGCGACGAACAACCCATTATGGAGAACTCTCAACTAAATTTATTAGACGAAATAACAATACTGTTACTCGAATTTGGCGATAACTTTGTGGGTGCGCTACTCATTT
Organism: uncultured Saprospiraceae bacterium; assembly: GCA_964385665.1. Classification (GTDB taxonomy): domain Bacteria; phylum Bacteroidota; class Bacteroidia; order Chitinophagales; family Saprospiraceae; genus JAAUTG01. Next base: position 8,024 of record CAYLPW010000092.1, on the reverse strand, counting down.
TATTAATTGGCTACATTGTTGTGCGGGTTATTACAAAAATGCTGCGTCGACTATTGGATAAGGTCGGTATTGATCGACTAGCAGATCGCTACATCAATAATATTGATTTTTTCAGTAGTAACAACCTTAGAATTCAGCCGAGTATTCTCCTGTCGAAACTACTTTATTACTTTCTATTGTTTTTGGTATTTGCCGCTGCGACGGACGTTTTAGGTATGGAAGTCGTATCCAATTTGATGCGCGATGCTATCAACTACCTTCCATTACTATTTACTGCTTTTGTATTGTTGTTGATTGGCGTATTTTTAGCAGACTTTGTCAAGAATATTGCCTTAGCTGCTTTTACTTCGCTCAACATTCCAGCAGGTCGCTTTCTCGCCAATTTTATCTTCTATTTTGTGTTGCTAAACATCTTCATCTTAGCTTTAGAGCAGGCTCGTATCAATACGAACTTTATTAATACGAATCTGTCCATTTTGCTTGGAGGCATTGTCCTGTCATTTGCTATTGGCTATGGATTAGCTTCTCGTTCTATCATGTCGAATTATTTGGCCTCTTTTTACAACAAAACGAAGTTCCAGATTGGAGATCAAGTGCGCATTGGTAGCTATGAAGGAAAAGTGATTGAGCTGGAAGGAACGACGCTGATACTACTGAACGAAAAGGACGGTAGCGAGGTGTTAATCCCACTTAGTCATCTCAATACCGAAATCGTAGAAGTCTTACAACGCCGTCCAAATGCACCTAGCGCGCCTCCCATCTAGTTGCTTAATTATCAAATAGTTAGATAAGTGAAATGAATAGATTATTGACCTAGATTAGAAGGGAAGTATAAAATTTATCGTCATTTCAACTGACTTTCTGGTAACGAAGCACGACCTTTGCTTTTTCAACATTCAACGAATAGAATGAAACAGGCGATCATTCGTATCTTTCAGCGGCTCGGCTTCATATCGAAACCAGAACGGTCTATCGTGCGCCATCGTCACGATAACTACTCGCCACAATTGGGGCGCAATATCGTCGTCGATGTCTATTTACCAGGAGATTTTTATGAAGACATGAGCAAGCAGTACGATATTTTGTACATCAATGATGGACAAGATATGGAAGCCGTACGTTTGCAGCAGACTGTCCGTGAGCTTTGGCAAAGTGGCAAAATTAGACGACTACTAGTCATAGCCATGCACGCCAATGAACGTCGCATGCGCGAGTACGGGACGGCTTACCAGTTGGACTACAAAGGGCGCGGCGATCTGGCGGATGACTATGCGCGGTTCGTGACTATGGAGTTGCTGCCGTTTATGCGTGACCATTACAATATGCACAGTCGAGTGAATCGACGAGTCTTTGCTGGCTTTTCATTAGGGGGCTTATCCGCGTTTGATATTGTTTGGAATCATCCTAATTTGTTTCATAAAGTTGGCGTTTTTTCAGGTTCTTTTTGGTGGCGTTCTCAACCGATGCATCATGATCCCAATCCAGATGCAAACCGTATTATGCAAGATACGATTGCGCGAAGCGAGAAGCGCGACGGACTTCAATTTTGGCTGCAAACAGGCACGTTGGATGAAAACGAAGATCGTAACAACAACGGCATTATTGATTCTATCGACGATACACAGGACATTATCAAAGGCTTGAAAGCATTGGGCTACGCGGATGACGATATTTGTTATCGAGAAGTAGAAGGTGGCTATCACAATCAGCAGACGTGGGCGCAGGTGCTGCCAGAGTTTTTGGAGTGGGCATTTGAACGATAGTCAGGAGATAAACCTATCTTGAGTAGCCATTCAGTTAATCTTCCAACTATGTCTACACCCAAGTTCATTTTCCTAGCACTTTACTCAGTTTGGATGTGTGCCTGTCAATCGCCTCCACCAGAACGCGCTTTCTATCATTGGCAAACAGAATGGCAGCTAAGTACCTCGGAATTAGCCTATTTGGATACTTTAAATGTCCATAAAGTCTATCTAAAATTCTTTGATGTTGATTGGGAGGCGACCAGACAGCAAGCCATCCCAAAAGCAGCGCTCATCGGTAACGTGCAGCAGTATTCAGGTTTAACAATCGTTCCTACTGTCTTTATTACTAATCGAACGCTTGCCAACTTAGACTTACCTGCCACCAATGAACTCGCTTTAAAAATCAGTGAGAAAGTACAAGCTATTGCTGATGACTACGCTTTCACAGAATGGCAAATCGACTGTGATTGGACAGTTTCAACACGCGAAAACTACTTCTTTCTACTTCGGACATTGAAGACCCAACTCCCTAACCATCAGCTTTCTACGACGCTTCGATTGCATCAAGCTAAGTTTCCCAAGCAAACCGGCGTTCCACCTGTCGACCGCGTCATGCTGATGTACTACAACATGGGCGATATCGAAAACTGGAACAGCGATAACTCAATCTATAACGCCCCAACAGCAGCACAATACGTGTCATCTATCAAAAATTATAAACTGCCCATGGATGTGGTACTGCCTTTGTTTCAATGGGGTATCATTTACCGCGATGGGCAGTTATTCAAGATCATTCCTGACTTAGAAGAAAGCGTCTTGTTGGATACCAAACGATTTCAACAACTAGAAGAAGGACGCTATAAAGTGACTAATTCTACTTATTTAGAAGGACATTATCTGTATACAGGCGATCAAATTCGATTGGAGAAAATAGAAGAAGCAGATGTATTAGAAATGCAAAATCAGTTGCAAACCTACTTACCCAAACAGCACCGAACAGTCGCGTTTTATCACCTAGAAGAGAATATCGTAAAGCGGTGGAACGCTGATATTCTGGAACGTATTTGGGCAAAATAAAAAGAAGAAACCAGCATAGAAACCGATTTCTTCTTTCGATAACAGAACTATACTGCTATCACTGAATTCAAGCTGACCACTGAACAGCTAATAGCCAATCCCGATAGCTATCGGGAAAGGCTAATAGCCCCTAAATTCCCAACTTCGTTTTCACCAAAGGCGTCACATCGTCCGATTCCTTGACAAAGAGAATGGCATTCGTCAAACTGGTATCAAAAATGAATTGGTAGCCATTTTCCTTACCGACAGCTTTAATCGCGTCATCCACTCTTTTCAAAATGGGTTCAATAAGTTCTTTACGTTTTTGCTGCACTTTCGCCATCACTTCCTGCTCGTATGCCATGATCGCTTCGCGCTCTTTTTGCAACGCGCCCTCTTCTTGCTGCGCCTGCACCTGAGAAATCTCGCCAGACTGCGCTTTTGTCATGTACGCCTCCAACTTCGTCTGAAAAGCACCTGCCATCTCCTCGCCTTTTTTCACCAACTGATCTTGATAAGATTTCAACTGCGAGTTAGCTGACTTCACTTCCGCCAGCTCTTGCAAGAAATTACCAGAATTGAGGTGACCATATTTTTGAGCGATTGCCGATTGGCTCATTAGAGTAGCGAAAACCAATAGGCAAAAAGATAAGATTGATTGTTTCATAAACGGTTTAATTTGTCAAAATAGATGAAGAACGAACAGCCAAAAATGACGTTTTCATTCCTTTTTCCTTTTAACGTGCGAAGTCCTAAAGAGTCTCGAAAAAGTAGCTGACACGCTCAAACTTTAATAGTTTTTAACTAAGTGGAGCGATTGGTAGCCGTTATGATTACATAGCCAGAAGCATCTATGGAGGCGGTAAGTGGTGTTCGTTGCCAGTCGTCGGCTAACTGTACCGTAGGTGCTTTCAAGGGCACTCCAACGCTTTCTCCTTTCACTAAGAGTCGTCCTTTTGAAGTCGCTCCTTCTAGTCGCCATTCTACAGAGGATAGAAAGAGTCCTGCTGTGCCTACCTGATTTTTTGCTTTCAAAAATTGATTGCTTGCCAACCAGCCGCTTGTCAATGCACAGCCCACCGCTTCCCGTAACGTCAGTCCAGCAGCATTAAAAAGACGGATGACAGCAGGAGGTAAACCCGTTCCATTGACTACAATTCCTAGTAGCCGATTGCCGACTAATTTCCGCCAACTGTTGAAGACTAAGTAGGAAGCCATTCGCCATTTTATCCAATGCAAAAAGCTCAGTTGGTTATTAGGGTACTGCTCGCCAATTTGCAACGCCCATTTGTAGATGCGCTGTCGAGTAGGAGACAGAGTGGTAGCATGGCGGGTAATTTGTTGATAGAGCTTGCGGATTAAAGCTGGTGACGCAGAGGCAAAGTAAGGACGAATCGTTTTGAGATCATCTAATAGACTCTCTAGAGTTGGCAAGAAATAGATAGAAGCTCCTGTGTAAATATAGGTGTACAGTAAAACGCGATCCGACAAATAGTCAATGGGAAGCAAGCTAACGACAACTTTACCATCTTCAATGGGGAATAGATGTTGGAGGGTGATGACCTGCGTCATGATATTTTTATGCGATAGGGCAAACCCTTTCGGTGTTCCGTCAATAGATGCTTCGTAAACAATAGTCGCCACATCGTCTTCGTGCAAACTAGCGCGAACAGCTTGCAAGTTAGCCAATTGAGTAGGCACTGCTGTTATGGATTGGGTGTTCCAATAGGGTACATTTGGTAGCTCTGCTAAAGAATAAATGATTTTTAAGGATAGCACACTCGGCGACAAGGCGACTAAGCGATCATACAACAGTCGATCTTCTACGATACACACTTCTAGCTGTACTTCCACTAAAATAGCTAACAAATCAGCATCGGAAAGTTGAGCAGATAAGGGGACGACAATAGCCCCGATTTGTTGTAAGCCTAAATCAAGGAACAAGGCATCTCTTCGGCTGTGTTCCACCAGGATGCCAATGCGCGTTCCCTTCTTCCAGCCCAACTGTAAGGCAGTTACACTTACTTCATCTACTGCTGTCACCGCTTCGGCAGCGGAGTAGTACGACCAACCTACTGTCGCTTTCTCACCTAGTGCTTTCGTCTGCGGATAATGAACTTGTTGGTAGTGGAAAAGATCGAATAGGCGTTGGATTTGCATAGCAGTGAATAGCATTGAGTACTTGCAGAGTGGCTAAAAGTAAAAAGATTTGTTCATTTTAGCTATTCAAGGCAACTGGAACTAAGCAGAATAAAACAAATGGAAGGTCGATTGCCTTTATTCTAGTAGCGTACAATCACCAAACCTATTAATTAATTATCAAAACAATATTAAAGATGATGAACCGAAATTATCTATTCCTATTCGCTTTACTTTTTGCTTTTGCCTGTGGCGAAACGGTGGAAACTGATGACACCGATATGGCACAAACAGCGGTCGTAGAGAACGAAACAATGGCAGCAATGGACGATGTCAATACACTCACCGATGCTGAAGAAGAAGAGGGTTGGGAACTCTTGTTTGACGGTGAAAGCACAGACGGCTGGCGTGCTTATGGAAGCGATGATCTACCTGACAACTGGGAAATTGAAGATGGTGTATTAAAAGTCACTGTTGCAGCGGAAGGCGAATCCAAAGGTGATATTATTACCGAAGAGCAGTACGAAGATTTTGATTTTAGTGTCGATTTTCGATTGACGAAAGGCGCGAATAGTGGCATCCTCTATTTAGTGCAAGAAGAAGAAGGCGCACCGATTTGGCACAATGCACCAGAATACCAATTGATTGACGATGACGACTATCTGGAGCGCGAAGGCGAGGAAGGAACGCGCAATCACTTGAGTGGTGAAAACTATGACTTGCAGTCTGCATCAGGTCGCTACCTAAATCCGCTGGGGGAATGGAATACGGCACGTGTTGTTGTCAAAAATAAAAATGTGGAACACTACTTGAATGGTAAGAAAACGATAGAATACCAGTTGGGTTCTGACCAATGGAAATCTATGGTGTCCAATAGTAAATTCAAAGACTACAAAGGCTATGGAACAGCAGAACGAGGACATATTGGTCTACAAGATCATGGCAATGAAGTCCATTTCAAGAATATTAAAATCCGCGAATTGTAAACCCACTCGCGAGGTTGTCGTTTCCCACGACGACCTCGTTTCAACAATCTGCATTTTAGGGTAGGCTCTCCATCATTTAGATGGACGACGACCTCGTTTCAAACACACTTCGATAGAAGCGAATTTTTCCCAAATTATTCCCGACCTTCGCCCCTCAAATAGAAATCATCGACTCATGTCATCGACCATCCACCTGCGCACTGCCCTCATCGAACATACCGTAGAATTTGATACGCCTATCAGTCTCTACCTCAAACTACGTGACCATTTCATCAATCCCATTCTACTAGAAAGCAACTACCATCTTCAGGAACGCAACGCTCGCTCCATCATCGCACTTGATCCCATCGCTAGTTTTCAAGTCCAAAATGGAATGGTTCGAGAAGAATTGCCGAATGGAGAGACGAATACACAAGCATTGGACGATCCACTAGCCGTTTCTCAACTGTTTCAAGCATTCATCCAGCGATTTCATGTCCAGATGCCTGAACAATCCAATCTAGTCAATGGATTTTTCGGTTATTCCACCTTTGACAGCATTCAGTATTTTGAAACCCTACAATTTCCAAAAGAAAAACGAAAGCTCGACATCCCAGACGTCTACTACGCGCTCTATCGCTACGTCATCGTTACCGATCATCCACGACAGGTGGTGTATGTGTTACAAAACTTGCCTGAAGGCGAAGAAGCGGACTTTGATCGCATCGAAAATTTAGTGCGTAAACAAACCTTTGCCACTTACAACTTCAAAAAAGTAGGTGACAAAACAAGCAACCTCACGGATGAGCAGCACCGCGAAATGATCCGAAAAGGAAAGCATCATTGCAAAATAGGTGATGTCTTCCAGATTGTGCTGTCGCGTCAGTTCCAACAAGGGTATCAAGGAGATGAATTCAATGTGTATCGCTCACTCCGCCGCATCAATCCCTCTCCCTATCTATTCTACTTCGACTACGGCAGCTTCAAGATATTTGGGTCGTCGCCAGAAGCACAAATGGTCATCAACAAAGGCGTGGCTACCGTCAATCCGATAGCGGGAACGTACCGACGCACAGGCGACTGGGAGCGTGACCAAGAGCTAGGCGCACAACTTCTGCAAGATCCAAAAGAAACCGCCGAACACATTATGCTCGTCGACCTGGCGAGAAACGATTTAGGACGACACGCCAAACGAGTAGAAATTGAGCGACTGAAAACGCTAGAATATTACAGCCACGTCATTCATATCGTTTCGAGCGTAAAAGGGCATTTACCAGAAGAAGTCAACCCGATTCAAGTTTTTGGCGACACCTTTCCAGCTGGCACTTTGTCTGGCGCACCCAAATACAAAGCCATCCAACTCATCAACAAATACGAAAACCAGAACCGAAGTTACTACGGCGGCGCGATTGGCTTTATCGACTTCAACGGTGATATGAACCAAGCGATTTTGATTCGTTCTTTTCTAGCGAAAGATAATACGCTCTACTTTCAAGCAGGCGGCGGCATTGTCTTCAAAAGCGACGAAGAGACCGAAGTACAAGAAGTACAGAATAAACTCGCCGCTTTGATGGTAGCTATTGAAGAAGCGGAGGCGAAATAGATATACTCCATTTTGGATTTCGGAATTAACTAGACAAAGTGCAATAGATCAGCTACGCGTCATTGCGCATTGTACATTGTCCATTGCTAATTGAAAAACGATGACATTTATACTCAATCAACAGCCTTCCATCGCCGATCATTACATCGCTCAATTGCGCGATAAAGACGTACAGCAAGACCGTTGGCGATTTCGTCAGAATATGGAGCGAATTGGTAATCTACTTGCTTATGAAATGAGCAAACAATTGGCTTACGAAGACGACAAAGTGCAAACGGTACTAGGCGAAGCGAACACCCGACGCGTCCAACATCCGATTGTTTTAGGGACGATTCTGCGAGCAGGTTTGCCTTTTCATCAAGGAACATTGTACGCTTTCGATAATGCCGAGAATGCCTTCATTTCTGCGTATCGGAAACACCACAAAAACGGAACATTCGTCATTGAACTGGAATACGTCTCTTGCCCCAACTTACAAGACAAAATACTAGTATTGGCTGATCCCATGCTGGCAAC
>CAYLPW010000091.1:0-17423 GCA_964385665.1 uncultured Saprospiraceae bacterium | reverse complement strand
ATAAAAAGGCGTACGAAAAAGATAGCCTCAACTTCCCTGCTCCTCATTTAGCGGCTGACTATAACAACATTGGTATTTATTTTAAACGAAAAGGCGACTATGCACAAGCACGCGACTACTATCTGCAAGCTCTGTTATTCTACGCTGATGACCAAATAGCAGATAGAACAACGGTATATAACAACTTGGCGGAAACTTACGAGGAAGAAGGCAATACACAAGTAGCTTTAGTTTTTCATCATAGAGCATTGTATTTAGCACAAACTGCTAAAGATAAGCAAGGGTTGTTATTGCTATACAACAACTTAGCAGGCACTTACATAAACACTCAACCTGACTCTGCCTATTACTATTTGTCGCTCTTGAAACCACTGCTTTCAGCAACTCATTTGGCGGATCAAGCTACCTATCACCAACTCCTAGCCGAACTTAAAGAAAATGAAGGCAACTTTGAATCAGCAGAGCGTAATATGCAACTTGCTTTGCAGCTAAGAAAAACTGTTTTTGGAACGAAGAATGCAGCCACAGCTTTTACTTATCGCTATCTAGGTGAGATGTATGCAAAACAAAACCAGCATCAAAAAGCCTTAGCCACCTATCAATTAGCTTTGGTGAGTATAGCGAATGACTTTGATGAGATAACAGATGTGGTTGCTAATCCATCCATCGAAAATGGGATCAGTAATCGACTAGAATTACTATCTATTCTTAAACGTAAAGCGCAATCCTTCCACGCGCTTCAACAAACTAAAAACGCTCGTAATACCCTCCACCTCGCCATCCAACTCATCGACCAAATTCGCTTCAACTACCTTGCCGATGGTTCTAAATACACCCTACTCGAACGCGCCATGCCCATCTACGAACAAGCCATTGATCTGGCAGTAGAAAGGGGAGCGGTAGAACGCGCTTTTGAAATAGCCGAACGCAGCAAAGCCACTATTTTGCTAGAAAGTATCCGAAATCAAACCGCACAAACTTTTGCTGGCATTCCTGAAACGACGCTAGCAAAGGAGCGCGATCTGAAAGTGCAAATTGCTTTTTATGAACGCTTGTGGAACGAAGCAGAAGACGAAGTGATGAAAACCAATCATCAACAGAAACTGTTCGACTTGCGACAAACCTATCAGGATTTTCTAGCTCAACTAGAACGTGATTATCCAAAGTATTACGAACTCAAATACCAATCTAGTAAACTGAATATCAATTCTTTACAACAAGAAGTAGTAGATAAAGAGACGGCTTTGTTAGAATATTTCGTTGGCGACAATAGCATCTATTTATTTGCATTAACCACAGACGGTTTAACCGTACAAAAATGGCAAAAAACAAATGAATTTGAAGCGCAACTGCAAGCGTTGCGTCAAGCATTGAATGAGCCATCTACTGATCGTTTTGCCGACTTCACATCGAGTGCTTTTTTCGTCTATAACAATTACTTAGCGAAAGCACTTGACCATCTTCCTAAAACCATCCATCAACTTATTTTCATCCCCGACGGATCGCTCAGCTACATTCCCTTTCAGGCACTCATTCAACATCCTATTCAAGAAGCAACCATCGCCGATCCACGTTTCGACACGCTTTCGTATTTAGTCTATGACTATGGTATTTCGTATGCGTATTCGAGTACCTTATTGCTCAACAATCAAACGCGTAAGCCATCATCCAATCTAGCTTTTGGTGGCTTCGCGCCAGTTTTTGAAGGCGGTGCGGATATACCTGAGCGGAGTAGTCGGAAGCAGTTGAGCGCGTTGCCGTTTAGTCAACTAGAGTTGGAACAGATCAGTGAATTGTGGAAGGGCGAAAGCTATTTGACAACGACTGCTTCTCTAGCTAATTTTAAGGAAAAAGCTGCCAACTTCAACATTTTGCATCTCTCCACACATGCTGCCGTCGAAGATGATCCCACTCAAAGTCGCATCTACTTCTACGACGACTATTTGACGGTCAGTGAAATCTATAATCTACCAATTCGTGCCGATTTGACCGTGCTAAGTGCTTGCGAGACAGGCGTAGGCGAGTATCAAAAAGGCGAAGGGATGTTGAGTTTAGCACGCGCGTTTCGCTATGCAGGCTGTCCGAGTTTAGTGACCAGTCTTTGGCAAGTCAATGATGAAAAAACAGCTGACTTGATGTTAAACTTTTATAGGCAATTGAAAGCAAAACAGTCGAAACCGATTGCGCTGCAACAGGCACAAATCGACTATTTAGAAACGGCTTCTATGCAATCGGCGCATCCGTTTTATTGGGCGGCGTTTGTACAGGTGGGGGAACGGTCAAGTCTACTTAGACGATCATCTAATTGGCTACGGAGCATTGGATTACTACTACCAATTCTTTTGCTTATTATCGTTAAAGCGAAAAGCAAACCTGCTCGCGATTTATAATACCTACGAATCATTATATGTTGCTGTCCAAGCAGAACTGGAATATTAAGCGGTATAGAAAATAAAACTATCTGCGCAGTACATTCGTTGCTATACAAATACCCTTTTATATGGAAACAGCTAGTAACAAGGTACACTTAGCTTTGGACATTGAACTAGTTCAGCAGCTACTTAGTTTGCTTTCTCTAGAGCAGATGGAACTCATTTCAGCGTTTCTACAGCAAAAAATTCATCAGAAAATGGCAGCAGATCAAAGTGAGAAGGCTTCAACTTACAAAGAACCCGCTTTCACCATTGATATGATTGAAATATGGGAGGAAGAGGTGGTCATTGAGGAAGAGGAGGAGGAAGTGGACGAAGAAGAATTCAATCGTCTCGTACAAGAGATGTCTTAATAGGATGACATTTTCATTGATTGCAATGGCAAGTAAGTTAAATTCTTAACCTTATTCCGATTCCACCATCATCTGAATATTCTTGCAATCAATTTTGACTAAGAACAAAAAAAGACCAATAACGCTAGGTCACTGATCTCCTTTTGAAATACGATATGACCGCTGTCTACTCCTGCACCTCTATCGAATAAGCATTCTCCTTCGTTTCTGACAAACAGCCCCAACCTTTGTCCACCTTATACAGCAAAACAAGATACTCGCCATTGTGATATTGACCAGCTTTTAGGTGAAATTGCGCTTTGTCTTGCAACTCTTTTGTATTCGGTGTCACGAACCAATTTGTCTGCCCTTGCGGACGCTGATACAAGGTATATTGATAGCCAGGACGATTATAATCGTACGTCAATATCACTTCGTCGCCGACGTGAATTGGGTCGTCAGCCACCAAATGTAAATCATTTTTATACTTACAAGCTTGGAAGCGGTCAATCGGCATAGTCGCCTGCTCGTAGTTATAATCTGCTGGCGTTGTCAACAATTCTGCGGAGGCTTTCCACTGGAAGTTATTTTCTGTAGCTGCTGCTGTATTTGCTTGTGCGCCACCGCCTTTCTTCGCCGTTTGTTCGTAAGCGATGTCAGTACTTTGGGGAGCTTTGAACCGATCGTGGTAGGCTAGAATATCTTCGTATCCATACTTTGGACCTTCGCCAATGACGTAAGCTGCTTTGCGCGTTCCATTCTTTGTTTTGACCACTATTTCATAGTAAGTAGCAGTAGCTGATAGGTCTGGATTTATCAATTCGCGGATCGTTGCGCCAGGCTTATAGCCTTTCATCATCAGACTCAATTCATCTGGCTTCTGACCAGCCCAAATGGTATACTCACAACCTTCTTCTTGACAGCATCTAGGACTCAACCAAGAAATGAATAGCGGCTCTTTAGAGCGTTGTAAGTCATACACAAGCTGCAGATCACTAATTTGTGTACAGTTTGGATCGCCAGCGGTGACGCTTACGGCGTTGGCTTCTTCAGTCAGGGTATAGGCTTGATCTTGATAAGTATTGGCTTCAGGTTTCTTCGTCAAATCTACTACTTCACGTTCCTTTTCCATCGTTGGGGAAGAAGGAGTAGACGGCTGCGTAGCGAGTTTATTGGTAGTAGTAGTAGCTGCTGATTCTTCAATAGCTTTTTCTTCATAAGCTACTGGTTCTTTCGATACCTTTTCTGGAGCTATCGACGTGGGCGCAGGAGGAATATTTTCCACAGTCGGTTGCTGCACGGCTTGATTCTCTGGACGAATCCAAAATGCACTTACCAACTCACCTTCATCACTGCCAGAAGTCGGCAGATAAGTCAAAACATTGATCGGATGAATAGTACGGCTTAAGTCTTGTGTATTCAATTCGATTTCAAAATCCAATCGTTCTCCTGCCACCAAACGCATCGGTTCTAGCGCGATGTCCCGATAGCCAGGATAGACGTAGCGCACCACTACATAAGGATCGAAACGCGCACACGGCGATTGGCTGTCCAATTGTACATAGCCAGCTAATTTACCATTACGTACCACTGCGTCGCCTCGTACCACACAGGTATCTGGAAGCGTTACTTTTCGTTTGGGTAGAAAGTTATATTGACTAGCTGGCTGGGTGTCTGCCGACTTCGCCACCATATCTTTTCCAATGCGTACTGGCGTCGTCAGCGCTTCGACGACGGGCGTTTCGCAGTTTTCGCCCCAAGCGCGTACGCGAAGTTGGTGCAAGCCTTTTTGAAGCAAACACAACGGTTCTGTTCTAGTGACTGCTCCCTTCGCACTCAAGCGACGATCACTGCCATACAGCGACTGCCAATAACCATATTGATTTTGAACTTCTATCGTGAATTGCCAATTCTGATTGACCTTATTTTGAATCAACAAAGCTGGCATTGTTCCATCCTGACAGTAGCCACCTTCTCGGATAGCTAATCGAATTTTAGGAGTGGTACAAGGATTTGTTTTGATTTTTGCCACTTCTTCCACAGCAAATTCAGTTGGCGTTGAGGTCATTTTTTGAGCAACAGAACGCTCCGTTATCGCTTCTTTGGCTTGCCCTTCATATTGGTAGCCATCTAAAATATATTTGGACTCAAAAGCTCGATTGATGAGACCAGAAGGGCGACGGTAATCTACGCCGAATCCATAAAAGGAGGCAGCTGTCAATCCATCTATAGCTAAGGTGACTGGCTGCCGATTGGTGATAGTTTGTAGCTGCCCAATTAACTTTTTGTCGCCAGTATTTAGTCGGTTATCTCCTCTATCCATCATCCAAAAAGAAACTTCCAGGGTAGCAGCGCGACTATGTGTGTAGTAAATTTCTACAACCGCTTGCCCATTCTTTGATTCGTTCGGTCGAATGTCGACTTGAAATTCTGGTGCTTCTTTCTCGAAAAACGATTCGATCGCATCAATTTGAGCAGAAAGCGTAGTACTGCATAAAACAGTCAAAAGGAAGGTCAATATCTTCATAGCCCTTTATTGGTTTAATCAATAGATAAATAATGACATCGCGCATTCAATACGTTCGCACGAAATGATAATACTTGTGTAGCTGGGAAGTCGAAATAGTAGAAATGTGTGACCCAGCAAATAGTGGGCTGGTGTCTTTGATGAATGAAAATTCGATAAACTGATCAAAGGATCGATTTATTTTGTCGCCATTCCTAAGGTGTAGCTACTGAATCATCCAAATTACCGATAGCGGATTTAACTCAGCGACGCAAATATATATAATAATTTACAAACTATGCGGACTTTAAGTCGTTGAGCGTCTATGGTTTAACACAGCTTTAAGTGATTGATCAACTTTCCGCGCTAAGAATCATTTGTATAACTACACAAATTTAATCAACAGTCATGTTTACAGGCATCATAGAAACATTAGGAACGCTACAACACATCGAACGAGAAGGCAGCAACGTTCATTTTACCATTGCGTCCTCTATTTCTAAAGAATTAAAAATTGATCAGAGTGTCGCGCACAATGGCGTATGTTTAACGGTGGTCGCTCAAAATGAACAGACGCATACCGTGACTGCCATTCAAGAAACTTTACAGCGTAGCAATTTAGGCGATTGGGAAGTCGGAACTCTCATCAATTTGGAGCGTGCCATGCTGAACCAAGCACGACTAGACGGGCATATGGTGCAGGGACATGTGGATAGTACGGCTACTTGCATTCATGTAGAAAGTGTAGACGGCAGTTGGTACTATCGGTTTCAGTATGAACCTTCTTTGGAACATATTTTGGTAGACAAAGGCTCTATCTGTGTCAATGGAGTCAGTCTAACTTTAGTAGAACCTATAGACGATCACTTTAGTGTTGCCATTATTCCTTATACCTATGAACATACCAATTTCAATCAGTTTGAAATAGGTAGCGTTGTTAATATAGAATTTGATATTATTGGAAAATATATTGCGAAATACATGGCAGTGTATCAACAGCAAGTGTCTTAGTTTAGGGAAGCCTACACATAAAAATGGAGGACTCTAGCGGAAGTTTTCTATTTTTGTTGAGAAAGATTCTGCCTCTACGTTCATTAAATCGCTATTTTGCGAAAAAGAGTACTCGAAAATATCACTCGTTTTTTCACGGAGCATCCTTGGTTGCTGGCTGCGATTGATTGGACAAAGACACACTCTCTGCCAGGGTTTCATCAGACTGCTATTTGGGATGTTGGTGTGTTTTTTTGGAATGAAGTTCAACGGGATGATCTATTCATTCGAGCACAGGCCATTTCCTTTAGCTTCTTCCTGTCGCTGTTTCCCTCACTTATCGCATTGTTCACGTTAGTACCGCTCATCAGTGGTCCGTTGTCTGCTTATATCCCAGGTATTGAGCAGTATGAGGATATTCTGTACATGGAGATTCAAAGTATCATTCCAGGTAGTGCAGGTAATACCTTGTTTAACTTTGTAAAAGACATCGTGACGCGTCCTCGCTTCGCGCTCTTTTCGTTTGGTTTTGTATTAGCTCTCTTTTTTAGCTCCAATGGCATGGCAACGCTCGTACGTGGGTTTGAAAAATCGTACGAACAAGTCTTTAGACAGCGCTCTGCGGTACGTCGGCAGGTAGTAGCGATTGCGTTGGTATTCGTTCTTTTTTTCCTCTCCTTGATTTCTGTCATTTTTATCATCACAGGCGATCTGATTATCGGCTGGCTGATTGATATGCTAAATTTACAGTTGTTGAGTACCATTGGATTATACGTAGTTCGATGGGTAGTCATTGTTGGCTTATACTACTTTGGCATTTCTTTCATTTACCGCTATGGTGCGGCTACGCATCGACGCTTTTCTTTCTTTTCGCCAGGCACAAGTGTAGCGACAATCTTGATTATTTTAACTTCGGTTGCTTTTTCTTTTTACGTTGATAATTTTGGAGCATACAACCAATTGTATGGTTCTATTGGTGCAGTTATGGTTATCATGTTGTGGATAGAAATCAACGTACTTTTTCTACTAATCGGCTATGAGTTAAACGTCAGTATTGCGGTTAATCGTGACCTAAAAGAGAAGCTACCTGATACTGAACACGAGTTAACAGAAGTCGTTGATGACGAGGTATCTATAACTGGTTGACAATCATCTGCTATTTTTCAAAGATCGAATCTCGTTAAATAGAGTGTCTTCATCACCCATACGATACTTCTTTTTGTGATACACAATTTTACCATTTCTATCCAAGAGAAAAGTTTGTGGCAACCCATTTACTCCGTCAGGCATGATGCGACGAAAAGTCCGTGAATAGTCGTGAAAAGCATTGAAATCCCAACTACGCGCACGAGTCTGTGCTATAAAACGGTTCGTATTGGTAGGCAAATCCTGTGAAATAGCGTACAAATTGAAGTCAACTTCTTGCTGCCACGCCTTATATTTCTTTTGGATAGCTGTTAACTCATAGCGACAAGGAACGCAGGTCGATGTCCAAAAGACAAGAACAGTGGGTTTACTATTCTGTGCAAAAGCTGTACTCGAACTTAATGTGTCGCCTTGAATATCAATCAAACTGACCTCGTATGGATAGTCTTTGTTCAAGCTCGTTTTAAAAGTATGTACCTTGCCATTAACTTTCATCGTTCGATAGCTAGCTTGGTCACTAGACTGAGCGAGGAGAGAAAAAGTAAGGATGGAAAAGCAAAGTAGAAATAAGAAACGCATCTTTTTTCCTGCGAAATTAGTATTAAGTACAGTCTCGCGCTAACTTTGCTGTCGCTTTTGCATTTTCTTTGCAATGGAGTTTATTTAGATATATTTTGCACCAATGTTGTTTCGCTCACCATCTCACGTCTCATAATCTCACGTCTCGAACCATATGAATCTACCTTTTCAAATAGCACGTCGCTACCTGTTTGCTAAAAAGTCGACCAATGCCATCAATATCATTACAGGTATTACGGTGTTCGGCATTGCGATTCAGACAGCGGCGTTTGTGCTGGTCTTATCGGTGTTCAATGGGTTTGAGGAGTTGTTGTTACAGATGTTTAGCAACTTCAATCCAGAGGTCAAAGTGATGCCCTTAAAAGGAAAGACTTTTGATGAAGAAGCGATTAACTTGACGCAACTGCAAGCCATAGCAGGTGTCGAACTCATCTCTAAATCGCTGGAAGAAACCGCCTTCTTCGAGTACAAGGACAATCGAGCATTTGGAAAAATAAAAGGTGTTGATTCTTTATTCAATGCGGTCAATACCATTGATTCGACGATTATAGATGGACGTTATCTACTGCAACTAGAAGATATGGAGTTTGCGGTCTTAGGATCGCGCCTATACTTTGATTTAGGGATTGACTTCGCGGATGAGTTTAATGCCTTGAGTGTGTATATGCCAAAGCAAGAACGTGTAGGACCCTTACAACAGCCGTTTCGCAAGCAATTTTTGTACCCGATGGGGGCGTTTTCCTTTCAAGCCAGTATAGATGCAAAGTATGTGTTAAGTAGTCTAAACTTTGCCCAATCGTTGCTCAATCAACCCAATCAAATCAGTGCCTTAGAGCTAAAACTAACGCCTGATGCCAATGTGGAAGCCACTAAAAAAGCGATTCGAGCGGTAGTGGGTGAGGCGTACAGCGTCAAAGATCGATACGAACAAGAAGAGACCTTTTTAAAGCTCATGAACATTGAGAAGTGGTTAGGCTTTGCCATTTTGGCATTAGTGCTGCTGCTGGTTTCATTCAACTTAATCGGTGCGATGTGGATGATCGTGCTCGAAAAACGACAAGATATTTCCATCCTGAAGTCCATGGGTAGTAGTGACCAAACGGTGCGCAATATTTTTTTGTATGAAGGGTTGCTACTGTGCGGTATTGGTATGGTCATTGGTTTTTCAGTTGCGCTATTGATTTATTTTATTCAAAAAACGTATGGTATCGTGACGATTCCGCAGGGGTTTTTGGTGACTGCTTATCCGATTGCGATTCAAGTGTGGGATTTTGTAGCGATTGCAGCAGCCGTGATGATCGTTGGACTGTTGGCGTCCCTGCCAGCAGCGATGCGGGCGCGTCGGATGGATGCGTTGGTGCGCGAGGAGTAGGGGCGATTGGTTGGGGCGATTGGTTGGGGCGATTGGTTGGGGCGATTCATGAATCGCCCTTACATGAATCGCCCTTACGTATCTCGCCTTGACGAGATCTCACCTTTAGTAGCTATCTAGCCATGCAGTTCCTTAGCTGCGCCTTCGTCCACATACCACGTCAACTCCCCTTCTTTGGCTTCGATATGCGCTGTCGGATAATTCACGCTTGCCAACTGCCCAGTAAAGATTTCTTGAGTTGGTTCTGCCTTTTTCTCGCCAGTCACGAGATAGACAATCCACTTGGACTGACAGATGACAGGCCCAGTCAAGGTCACACGCGTTTGTCCAGAGTCAGGATGCGTAGCGGTAGCAGCAAATCGCTCTTCATTGAGCAGATGCATTTGATCTGGAAAGATAGAAGCCGTATGTCCATCATCGCCCATCCCCATCAGCATCACATCAAACTGTGGAATATTATCGACATGCGGTAGATTCTTGGCAATTAAATCGGCGTAGCGTTGCGCTTCTTGTTCGGGATCGTCCTCGCCACGCATTCGCTCGACGTGTCGATCACTTTCGGGCAAATGTTGCAAAAATAAGTCATAAGCAGCCCCGTAGTTGCTTTCTTCATCGTCTGGTGGTACGCAACGTTCATCGCCCCAATAAAAAGTAAACTTTGACCAGTCGATCTTATCTAAATATTCATCTGTCCACAGTTTGAAAAGCGTTTTGGGGGTGCTACCGCCAGAAAGTGCCATGCTGACCGTTTCTTTATCGGCGACCCAGTCCTGTAGCTCTTCGGTAAACTGCCGAGCGACTGCTTCTTTGTCTTTTAATATCTTTAATGTTGCGTCCATGCTAAATCGTATCCAATTTTGTAGTGTCAAATGTAAGAAACACGTAGAACAAGTAGGGAATAGGGATGTGCGAAAAAAGCTAAGAAGTTACTGTTTGAACTGGTGCTAGTTGTGCTTCTTCCGCTTCACTATACAGCCGCGACTGAATAATAAACCGCACGCCACGCGGAATTTCCAATGAAAAGCTAGACCCTCTACCAGGTACGACATCAATTGTCAGTTGCGTATGTTTCCAATATTCAAACTGATCTTTGGACATATAAAATTCGCAGCCATGAATGCTGCCGAGGTGAACATCCGTTTCATTCAACATCAACTCTCCCTCTGGGAAACACATGGGGGAAGAGCCGTCGCAGCAACCGCCACTTTGGTGAAACATGAGTTCGCCGTTTTCTTTTCTCAATTCGTCGATCAAGTGTTTGGCAGCATCACTTGCTAATACTCTTTTTATCATAGTAGGAGGATTTTGTCCCGATAGCTTTCGAGAGGAGATAATAGATAGTAGACCCTTTCAAGAATGGCTGACGATTGAAGTAATTTACCTTATTCGGTCATTCATCTGACAGGAGCTACTAGAAGTCTTTTTATAAAAATAGCCGAATGCCTCACGATAGAAGCATTCGGCGTCATTGAAATTGGATAATTGTTTAAAGTAGTAGAAACGCTTTAGACGTTCCTTTTTTGTTTTAATGGATAGCTTATGCTAAAAGAAGCCCATCGCTTTCTTATCGTACGAAATCAACATGTTTTTCGTCTGACGATAATGCCCCAACATCATTTTGTGATTCTCACGACCAATACCTGATTTTTTGTAGCCTCCGAATGGCGCATGGGCAGGATATAGGTGGTAGCAGTTCACCCAAACACGTCCAGCTTTCACCTGACGAGAAATTTGGTAGGCTTGGTGCATATCGCGCGTCCAAACGCCTGCACCCAATCCATACAGCGTATCATTCGCAATTTCGAGCGCTTCTGCCTCATCTTTGAAAGTCGTCACACAAACGACTGGTCCAAAAATCTCTTCCTGAAAGACGCGCATCTTGTTGTTACCCTTCAAGATCGTTGGCTGAATGTAGTAGCCACCGCTCAAACCATCGTTGAACGCCGCTTCGCCACCAGTCAACACTTCACAACCTTCTTCTTTACCGATTTCGATGTAGCGCAAAATCTTCTCGTACTGATCGTTAGAAGCTTGCGCACCCATCATCGTACTCGGATCAAGCGGATGACCCATTTTGATCGCTTTTGTACGCTCAACGACGCGCTCCATAAAGGCATCGAATATATCTTCTTGCACCAACATACGGGAAGGACACGTACAGACCTCTCCTTGATTTAGGGCAAACATGACTGCTCCTTCGATACACTTATCGAAAAATTCGTCATCCGCATCCATAATGCTAGAGAAGAAAATATTTGGTGATTTTCCACCTAATTCTAGTGTAACTGGGATGATATTTTTAGAGGCGTATTGCATAATCAACTGACCAGTCGTCGTCTCTCCGGTGAAGGCAATCTTATTGATTTTAGGACTAGACGCTAATGGTTTACCAGCTTCTACACCAAATCCATTCACAATATTCAAGACACCCGCTGGCAGAATATCCTCGATCAATTCCATCAGGATCAGAATACCTACTGGTGTCTGCTCAGCTGGTTTCAACACCACACAGTTACCTGCTGCCAAAGCTGGAGCTAGTTTCCAAGCTGCCATCAAAATAGGGAAGTTCCAAGGAATGATTTGACCCACTACACCTAACGGCTCTGGTACATTGATGCAAACGGTATTCGCGTCTAACTCACTCACAGAACCTTCTTCTGCTCGGATCACACCAGCAAAATAACGGAAGTGGTCGATAGCTAACGGCATATCAGCGGCGGTGGTTTCGCGCAAGGCTTTTCCGTTATCCCAAGTTTCTGCTCTTGCTAAGGCGTCCAGATTTTGCTCCATGACATCCGCTATTTTCAGCAACAAATTACTGCGCGTGGTAGCGGAAGAACTGTTCCACTCTGGAGCGGCTGCCCAAGCGGCATCGATAGCTTTGTCGATGTCTTCGGCAGTAGAACGTGGAATTTTGGTGAAGCTTTTTCCATCTACCGGTGAGATGTTTTCAAAGTATTGTCCTTTGACGGGAGATGTCCACTTTCCACCAATATAGTTTTCGTACTGATCTTTAAAATGAGGTTTGGTTAAACTGTCTTGTTTTGCACTTACTGCGTTGCTCATAAGTTGTTTAATGTTTTGTTTTGACGAATGATAGATGGATTTTTGCCATCTACTTATTTGATTGACAAAATTATATTCCGATTAGTTTTAAAACATGACGGATTCTATTAATTTAATGAACAATGCTATCATTATATTTTCGTCAACGGTGAAATATTCCAAAGGATGAACTGGAAATGACTATAAAATGAAATATTAAGTGGCGAATAGCAATTAATTACTAACTATTTTTCGTTCAAATTAGTACAAACAAAAAACATGCTCAACTCACAAACTTCTCAAACCCAGCGATTTTTAAAGGGTAGACGGCTAGAAACGCTCGTCGAAAATAAAACGTCTTATACTATTCAACAGGCGGAAATGCACCTCTTCGAGACGCATCAGCAGGCGGAGCAAGTACTGTTACGTTTAAATTATCCCGTATTAGCGAGTATGTTGGAAGGGCGGAAAGTCATGCATCTAGAGAAGATACCTTCATTTGACTTCTTGCCTGGCGAATCGCTGGTTTTAGGTGCGCGAGAGACGATGTGTATTGACTTTCCAGAAGCGAGCCGACAGCGACCTACGCGTTGCTTGGCATTGGGTATTTCAGAAGAATTGATTGACAATACTATTCAGTTGATGAATGAGCGAATGCCTAAAATGGATGATCTGGAATGGCGACCAACTGACTTTCGCTTGATGTGTACGAATGATGTAGGCGTCTACCAAATTGTCCAGCATTTAATGTACCTCTTTGCCGAAGATCATGTATCGAAAGATGTTTTTGTGAATTTGACCTTACAAGAACTAATCATCCGCATTATTCAATCGAATGCCCGAAAAGACTATCAAGAACAGGCTGCGGCAGTCAATGACAACCATCGCCTATCGTTCATCACCGAATACATTAGAACCAATCTGCACGAACCACTCAGTGTAGATTTGTTGAGCCAAAAAGTGCATATGAGTGCGTCTAATTTCTTTCGTGTGTTTAAAAATGAGCTAGGTGTTTCGCCGGTTGACTACATCAATCAGGAGCGGATTCGACTGGCGAGCAGTTTGCTGCGTGACCCAAAGCGAAAAGTGAAAGAAGTATACTTAGCCTGTGGGTTCAATAGTTTGTCCTACTTCAATCGTGTGTTTAAGAAAAGCAAAAAGGTGTCGCCAAGTGCGTTTCAGAAAATGTGCCAACGGAATTAGTGAGTTGTTGGGAACTTTTACAAGTCACCCCGTGAATTTTGTGCATTAGAAAGTTTGATTCGATAAATCAATAAGTTGAGCCTAGTATTCACAGGGTGACTATTTCCTCAATGAGTTGAAGTCATGCCGCGACTGTTAGTCAAGGCGTGACGAGCTAAACTAAAACCCATCACCATCCAGCATATCCCCCAATTCTCCCAAAATACTGCCTTCCCCTTTTCCGCCCTTGGGTTTAGCATTCGCTAAGATGCGACCTGCCAAACGGGCAAACGGCAATGACTGCACCCAAACCGTGCCAGGTCCTTCCAAACGAGCAAAGAAGAAACCTTCGCCACCAAAAAGTTGATTTTTGATGCCTTTCACCAATTCAATATCGTAGTCGACATCGCGTGTGAAGGCGACTAAACAGCCAGTATCCACTTTCAAAGTCTCTCCAATCATCAATTCCTTTTTAATGATCGTTCCACCTGCATGTAAAAAAGCTAGTCCATCGCCTTCCAGTTTCTGCATAATAAAGCCTTCACCGCCAAAAAAGCCACGCCCTAATTTTTTAGAAAACTCAATACCGACCGAAACGCCTTTTGCTGCACATAGAAAAGCATCCTTTTGGCAAATAATTTTCTCACCGTAGTTCAATAGATCTAATGGAATGACTTTTCCAGGATAAGGCGAAGCAAAAGAAACTTTTCGCTTACCTCGACCTTCGTGCGTATATGCGGTCATGAATAGGCTTTCGCCAGTCAATAGGCGTTTGCCAGCGGATAGCATCTTTCCTAAAAATCCTCCAGCTCGGCTGCTACTACCATCTCCGAAAATTGTCTCCATTTCAATATCTTGCTCCATCATCATAAAAGAGCCAGACTCAGCAATAACTGTTTCTCTTGGGTCTAATTCGATCTCTACGAATTGCATTTCCTCTCCGTAGATACGATAGTCAATCTCGTGTGCGTTCATGTGTTTTTTGCGCTAAATATAAAGACCACTATGCACAATAGCACCATCCTTTCGACTAATCAAATCATTGATTGGATGAACAATCGTTCGATTATTGCAGAGATACGACTTGTGTGGTGTTAACTCCATCTTAATAATTGTTCTATTTTTGCCGTTCTAATTTGAAAGTAGACATAAAGAAACATACATGATAAACGTAGAGTTACTAAAAAAAATCTGCAAGACGCCAGGTGCACCAGGATTTGAGCAACGCATCCGAAAGCTCGTTATTGAGACGGTCACTCCTTATGTTGATGAAGTAGAAATAGATGCAATGGGCAGCGTGTTGGCAATCAAACGAGGCACATCCAATAAGCGAGCGATGGTAGCAGCACACATGGACGAGATTGGATTCATCGTGACGCATATTGACAAAAAAGGCTTTATTCGTTTTCATACTTTAGGAGGTTTTGATCCTAAAACATTGACCTCTCAGCGTGTCATTGTACACGGCAAAAAAGATATTTTAGGTGTAATGGGCGCAAAGCCAATCCACATCATGAAGCCAGAAGAACGCAAAAATGTCGTGCCGATCAGTGACTACTATATAGACACTGGTATGAAGAAGGAAGAGGTAGAAGCACTGGTGTCTATTGGCGATTCTATCACCCGCCAAGGTGAGTTGGTCGAAATGGGGGACTGCGTGACCAGCAAATCAATGGACAATCGCGTCTCTGTTTTTATTCTATTAGAAACGCTACGCGAACTGAAAGATGAAGAAGTACCACACGATATATATGGTGTCTTTACGGTACAAGAAGAAGTGGGACTACGCGGTGCGATTTCTGCCGCCCACCACGTCAATCCTGATTTTGGATTTGGTTTGGATGTCACGATTGCATTCGATACGCCTTCTGCTAATCCACAAGAAATGGTGACCGAATTGGGTTCTGGAACAGCGATCAAAATCATGGATGGCTCTACCATTTGCGACTACCGAATGGTGCGCTACATGAAGCAAATCGCCGATCAAAACAACATCAAGTGGCAGCCAGAAGTATTACCGGCTGGAGGTACAGACACCGCAGGACTACAACGCTATGGCAAAAATGGCGCGATCGCTGGCGCGATATCTATTCCACTCCGCAACATGCATCAGACGATAGAAATGGGGCATAAAGAAGACATCCGAGCGACGATTGATCTACTGAAGGCAAGTTTGCAAAATCTGGATACCTACGACTGGAGTTTTGATGGATTCCCGCAAGGCAAACAAGGCGGTTCAGGAGGGTATTTAGTCTGAGTTCAATAAAAAACCCGCCTACCTATACAGTTAGGTAAACCTGACCGTCGGGCAGGTTTACATTCTTGAGTGTTCGATTTTGGCTGAAATCATCTACTTATACTGCCTATCTGCTTTCAGTCAAAACCGAACCCCGAAAGCTTTCGGGGTAAATTTGTTTATTTCACGTTTCTTATAGTGGAGAAAGGTCACTCGTTCTTGAAAGTTCCGAAAGGACATATTGGGTATCTCAAGTTTGGAGAAGGGGAGCAGTTGTTGATTGCTTTACATGGCTTTAGCGATCAAGCGATTTTGTTTCGCAATTTGGAATCGGCGCTTGCTCCACACTATACCGTCTATGCGATAGATTTACCGTTTCATGGACAGAGTGTCTGGGAAGTAGAGCATTTTCTACCAGAAGATATTCTGCTGATCGTCGAGCAGATTTTACAGTTGGAAAATAAAGATCAGTTCGACTTGATGGGCTACAGCATGGGTGGGCGAGTGGCGCAGATGATCTTACCTAACATTATTGAACAAGTCGATCATCTATATTTAATCGCTCCAGATGGTATCGCCACGATTCTGCTGTTTGACTTTGCACGCATCCCGATCTTTACGCGCCGTTGGTTGCAAGCTTGGTTGAAGAAGCCAGAACGCTTCTTTCGATTTATTCAATTGCTGAAAAAGCGTGGTTGGCTCTCTCCTTTCCTACATGACTTTGCCTATCATCATTTTCGGACACCTGAGCGACGTCAGCGTTTGTTTGGGTCTTGGGCGTCTGTACAGCAGTTTCGATTTGTTCCACAGCACATTAAAGATCTCATTCAGCAACATCAATTGCCGACCGACCTTTATTTTGGGGTGCGTGACGAAGTCATTAAACCGAGTGCTGGTAAGTGGCTAAGTGAAGGCGTATCAAACATCCGATTGCATCTGCTGGATGAAGGGCATTTACTGGTTGATGAAGAGTTAAACCTGCTTCTAGCTGAACAATTGAGTGATTCTTCGTTTAGGAAGAAATAATTCGTTCCTAATCAAATCCTTATGATAGTCAATACAGCGACCGAAGCCATTGCGCTTTCCTCCTCACTACAGCTAGTACCTATTTTAAAAGAGCAACAAGAGGAAATTTATAGCTTGATGCGTCGCGTTTATCCAGCTGCATATGCTCGCTTTTGGAAAGACGGCGGCGATAAGTACATCAAGCAGCTCTATCAATCTGATAACTTACAGCAAGAGATGGATGATCCATCTTCGCTTTTTTACACTATACAGTATGAGGGAAAGATAGTCGGTATTTTACGATTGTTGCAACATCATTCTACAACAGGTACTTATGGCGAACAGTCAACCAAACTGCAACGCATTTATGTAGCACCAGAAATGCAAGGTAAAGGGATCGGGAAGCAACTTATTCAGTGGTGCTTGGATCAATTTTTGCAGTTGCCCGGCGATCAAATCTGGTTAGAAGCGATGTGTGCGCAAACAAGTGCGGTAGGCTTTTATCAAAAAATGGGCTTCGAAGTAGTAGACACTGTTGAGTTCAGCGAAGAGTTAGTATATCCTCACCTACGGAGTATGTATATTATGCAGAAAACCT
>CAYLPW010000090.1:0-17587 GCA_964385665.1 uncultured Saprospiraceae bacterium | reverse complement strand
ATTTTAGAATACGACACGCTGACCTTCCAACTTTTGCTCTATCTTGCCGTTTTGAGCGGTAAGCACCTATTTTAAGTCCTAATGGCAAAAAACGAAGATTATCTGTCCATTTTGTGTCTCTACTCTACTGCAGATGAGGAGTGGCAACGGCTATTGAGTGAGCATCTAGAACGGTTAGCGGATCGATCCACACAATACGTTCAATATATAGCCGCTGAACCAGTTGAGAACTATCTGGAGTGGTACATCGACCAAGATGCGGCTCTGGAAGAAGTGGATGTCGTTCTATTGTTGTTGAGTGTCGACTTCTTAAATGCAGAATATACAGATACCTATACCTATCGCAATCTATTCAAATGGCATCATAAAGAACGGCTGATGGTCATTCCTATTCTGCTGCGTGAAGTAGATATGACAGAGACCGAGATTGAGGCGGAAAACTTACTACTACTGCCTTATAATGAAGAACCTCTAGCATCCGACCGATGGAGTAATCGAGATCATGCGCTGAATGAGTTGGTAGCCATGTTGAAAGAGCTATTCTTAGAGCAATTGACTAAAAAGCAACAAGTAGCTGGCGCCTGGGAACGGGCGCAGAATATGGACATCATTAAATTCTACGACAGCTTCTTACGCGACTTTCCCTATAGTATACATAGTGAAGTAGCTCAAGAAAGACGCGATAAATTGCTGGAAGAAAAATTGTGGAAAACTGCCCTGCGCAACAACACGGTTCAAGACTACCTTGCCTACTTAAACAATACGCCGCTTCACGAAAAAGATAGCCAAGCCAAAGAGAATATATTGGCTATAGAAAGCAGTGAGGAAGCAACCTGGGCGGATGCTGTAGCTAACGACCATCCAGCTTTTTACCTACACTACAAAACACATTTCGATCATCCAGCCAAAAATGAGTTAGCCGATCGTGGACTCGTCGACTATCTAAAATCGCCTATTGATGAGGAAGGACAACCACTTGCATTAGAAGATATTAGCGAAGAGGAGGAAGAAGAAGAGTTGCCATTTCAGAAAAGTGCGCAATTTGAGACACAAACTAAATACTTGACGTATACCGCTTTTCACCAGCTACAGCCTGATGAACTACTATCGCTGTTGTTGCACAAACGCTATCTCGATCATCTGCAACAGCGCATCAGTAGAGTAATTAGTGGACTAGATGGCGTGATTGGACAGTGGCAGCTATATGTGTATGGACTAATGGGTTTTACGATGCTGTTTGGTCTGATGTTGCTGCTTTATGATCGCCTTTGGAATGTACTATCCACTACTTTAATTATTGCTATTCCGTTCGTGTTGCTGAGTATGGCAGCTTTGATTTTATTCATTGTGTTACCGCAAGTGAGGAGCGATATTGAGTATTGCCGAAAAAGAAAAACGCGTGTTCGTGATGAAGAAGTGGGGGTAAAGTTGGCGTTTTTGACTTACGACGAATTTGAAAAGCGAGCTATTGTACAGCGCTTGCTGGACATCGAACGACAGATAGAAGTGATCCGAAAAAAGCAGCCCATGGACTACATACGGTTTTGAGCCTACTCAGATGGCTAAAATTGGAAAATCGACTGTTGTTTTTAATCGTTCTATATCAGTAGTCACACCT
This sequence comes from uncultured Saprospiraceae bacterium, assembly GCA_964385665.1. Taxonomy (GTDB): domain Bacteria; phylum Bacteroidota; class Bacteroidia; order Chitinophagales; family Saprospiraceae; genus JAAUTG01. Next base: position 15,969 of record CAYLPW010000090.1, on the reverse strand, counting down.
AGAAAAAAGCCACCGCCACCAGCACCACATAGTTTTAGTTTATACCAATCGCTTTCCAGGCTATTCAGATATGTACTATGCAAAAATTCGGGGATCATTGGCTGAAAAAACTGCCACTGTAGCCAGCTTAGTTCATGCCAGAAGGAGAGAGTAGAAGTCATCGATGCCTCTTTCAGCAGCTCAATAAGTATCTCAATGAGCGGTAACACTTTCGTTTCCAACTGTTGTCGATAAGCTGCTGTTTTACACTGCTTCGTAAACCAATCAATGAATGTTCCAGCTTCGCGTGCATACTTTGTGTCTAGCAAAAAGAACTGTAATTCCTTGTATTTGGGAACTTCAAAATCAGGGAGTACTTGCCAGCCGTTTTGATCTTTAAATAGTGGCTTTTGCAGATAAGCGATGAGTGGATCGACACCTGAGCTAGTGCCATGAAAATGACTTTCCAATCGAGCAAATATTGACTTTAGAGCCGGAATAGAGGTTTCTACTTGTCGACTGTATTTAGTGAAGACAGCAGCACACAATGCACCAGAACTACCCAGTCCATAGCCTAATGGAATATCAGATTGAAACTGCCAACCTTCCTGTACCTCTTTTCTAAATGTTGTCGTATCGATAAGTTCACAGAGCTGACTATCTGCCCTGATGTAGTCTGCAAAAGTCACTAAACGCTGATCCATGCTGTTGCCTGCTGACCAGTGCCCACCAAATTTTGGAAATGGAACTGCTAGTGCTTGACTCTCCAATAGAACAGTATATTCTCCGAAGAGTAGTAACTTTGCTGGAAAAAAGACGGGCTGTGGATGCGGCTTGCTTGGCATATCTGACGCTGTATCTGAATAGAGAGCAGCAAGGTACATAAAACGGTGATTGAGAAAAAACTAAGGACTAAATGCAACCGTTTGCATAGCTGTAACATCTTTAGGGTGTTGTTCGTCTACTAACCAAATGAATTGGTCGTCAAAACTTTGCGTTCCATCTTTTCTGACTTAAATTACTCTTAATAATTAAACCGCTCCCAATGAAAAAGAAGAACACCCGTTCTACATTGATTGTCCTTTTGATCTGTGCCAGCATCTCTTCCGCTGTCTACTTAAGTTTGGTGTCTACGCCTACCTCTAACTCGGTTGCTCTTCCTGGTGTGGAACTAGAGGAGGAAGTCACTAAAAATAAGAATCGCTCTCTACCTGATGTCGACCTATTGAAAAAGGTATTGAAGGTGTCTGGAAAAGCAACTTACTTGATGCAGTAATTTACAGAAAACACCTACACCAAAACTAGAGAAAGAGATCGCTAAGCGTTCGGTTGAGTCAAGAAACTATCCTTTCTCCTTTGTCGACTCTCTCACTAAATGAGCAACGCTTTTTCTTTCAACATTCGTAATCTGACGATTAAATTCCCAATAAGCTCCTATCTTTAGTCCACTCATAATTTTAGCTTTATGTACTACTTCTCCTCATCTTCCTTTTTTCTCTATTCCTCATAAAATCACATATCGAATTAGCTAATATTCATTACATCAATGGTTACACTCTTTCGCCTCTTTCTACTCTTTTCCTTTGTTGCGCTACAGCTGACCTGTATCGTACCAAATGACGCGTGGGGCTTCTTTGGACACCGTCGCATCAATCGAATGGCAGTTTTTACGCTCCCTACGGATATGATTGGTTTTTACAAGTCGAATATTGAATACATCACGGAGCATGCCGTCGATCCTGATAAACGACGCTATGCAACTCGACACGAAGCCGTAAGGCATTATATTGATATTGATCATTGGGGAAAATATCCCTTTGAGGAAGTGCCTAGAAACTGGACGGATGCTTTGATGCGCTACACAGATATTTATGCAGTAAGCACGTTGGGCGATACCACACACCTATTTGGTAATGGCGAATTCGCACGTGTAGAGTTTCCATTAGAAGGAGACGAAAATCCTTATCGACAATTTTTTCAACAACATATCCTACCCCAATACTATGAAGATATTTGGCGGATTGATTGTGATAGCCTGAACGCTCTATTAGCCACACCAATGGACTGCGCAGAGGTATTTGCGCTTGATCGCTTTTCAGAATATGGTATTCTACCATTCAATTTAGAACGCGTTTACTATGGTTTAGTCAGTGCATTTCGTCAACATGATCAGCGTCAGATTTTGCGGCTGTCTGCGGAGATCGGACACTACGTCGGAGACGCGCATGTACCATTGCATACGACTAAAAACTACAATGGACAGTTCACGAATCAAGTGGGTATTCATGCTTTTTGGGAAAGTCGACTGCCAGAACTGTATGCTGATAAGACCTATGATTTTTTTGTTGGCAAAGCCAGTTATGTCGATACACCCAATGACTACTTTTGGAAAATGACATTAGAAAGTCATTTACTATTGGATTCCGTTCTGTTGATTGAGCAAGATCTACGTGAGCAGTTTCCATCCGATCAGCAAATGTGCTACGAAGATCGTCTTAGTCGAAACATCCGCACCCAATGCGAACCCTTTGCCCGTGCCTATCATGAACGTTTATCAGGTATGGTCGAGCGACGCATGCGTGATGCTATTTTGGCGTTAGGATCGGTTTGGTACTCAGCTTGGTTAGAAGCTGGTCAGCCAAATTTAGATAACTTAACTGTTCAGGAGTTGAGTCGGCGAGAACGACGTATTCTGGAAGAAGAGAAGCGGCGGATAGAGCTAGGAGAAGCGAAGGGGCGAAAACATGCTGGGTGAGCAATGAGCAGCTAGGTAGCTAAGTGTTTCTGTGCTTCTACATCTGATGATTGGTTATTTTACATCTTCAACGTGCATTTTTCAAACAAAAGAATAGTTATAATTTGCCACAATTTGTTTATATTTGTAGCCATGACCAATGCTTATTTGGTAGACTAATTCGACTAGAAAGATGAATGAAAATTTAGATCCGACCACGATAAATATGACATCTGAAGAAGCGCAAATGGAACGGGCGTTGCGCCCTAAGTCCTTAAGCGATTTCAGCGGTCAGCCAAAGATTGTGGATAACTTGAGTGTCTTTATTGAAGCAGCAAGAGGGCGTGAAGAAGCACTCGATCATGTTTTGCTACATGGTCCTCCAGGTTTGGGGAAAACGACGCTGTCTCATATCGTCGCCAATGAACTGAACGCGGAAATGAAAATGACTTCTGGACCAGTTCTGGAGAAGCCAGGTGACTTAGCAGGTCTACTGACCAATTTGAAGAAAGGAGATGTGCTATTTATCGACGAAATTCACCGCCTGAACAATGTGGTGGAAGAGTATCTGTATTCAGCGATGGAGGACTACCGCATCGACATTATGATCGATAGTGGTCCGAATGCAAGAAGCATACAAATCATGTTGGAGCCGTTTACCCTAGTAGGTGCAACTACTCGTATGGGCTTGCTGACTGCGCCTATGCGCGCTCGGTTTGGCATTACTTGCCATTTAGACTATTATGATTTGGACACCTTGACACAGATTTTAAAACGGTCTGCTTATCTGCTAGAAGTACCAATCACAGATGATGGAGCTGTCGAAATAGGGCGTCGAAGTCGAGGAACGCCACGTATTGCCAATGCTCTGCTACGTCGAGTACGGGACTTTGCACAAGTAAAAGGGGATGGTACAATCGATACAGCTATCGCCAAATACGGATTGGAAGCTTTAAATGTCGATGAAGGTGGTTTGGATGAAATGGACAACAAAATTTTAGATACCATTATTCATAAGTTCAAAGGTGGTCCAGTAGGTTTGACGACGATTGCTACTGCCGTAGCGGAAGAAGCTGGAACGATAGAAGAGGTACATGAGCCCTTTTTAATTATGGAAGGCTATATTCAGCGAACACCACGCGGACGGGAAGTAACAGAGAAGGCATATCAGCATCTAGGTATAGTACCGCCGACGCAAGCAAATACACTGTTTTAGCGCACATTGATGTTAATTCTATATTAAACTGAAGGTAGATACACGAACAATGCGTGTATCTACCTTTTTATGTAGTGCTACATGTAGTCTACTATTCATTCCAGCAGTTCTCAAACCATTTTTTTATCTAAAAACTGCAAACATGCGTTTTCCATTATCTATCCTATTTTTATTGTTTAGCTGTTCTATCCTTACCGCTCAAAGTAGTTGGAAAAAGGCATATGAAAAGGATCAGTTAGTGATTCATACGCGTACGACCAAAGATGGACTATTCGAGTTCAAGGCGGTGAAAATAATGTCGCGTCCGTTGAGAAAGGTACATGCGGTCATCAAAGATCATGCGGCGTATCCTAAATGGAGTTACAAGACCAAATCGTTGGACATTATCGAACGCATTAGTTCTGATGCACACTACGCTTATACCGTAGTAGACTTTCCTTTTCCAATGAAGGATCGTGACCTGGTGATGTTGTCGAGTACGACTTATCCGGATAACAAAACCGTGCTGATTCAGCTGGAAGGTAAACCTAAAAAGAAAGCCGCAACCGATGACTTTGTACGGATCGAAACGGTAAGAGGATTTTGGAAGTTAAGTGAAATGAGCAGTGGTAAGACAGAAGTGATCTATCAGATGGCAACTGAATCTGTTGGATTGCCCAATTGGCTAGTAGAAACGTTTGCGCTAGAAGCTCCTAAACAAAATTTGACGAAAATTGATGAACGAGCTGGAAAGCTGTAAGTAGAGTAAGTGAACCTGTCAGATTTATCTACGGATAAATAAGTTATCTATCAGGAGTCGACCGATTAAATCTGACAGGGTGTATAGCGTAAAACAGCTATTCAGCTGCTAATATCTAATCGTTTTTATTAAAATAACGCCATTACTACCTTGTTGACCGTAAATAGCGGTTTCGCTCAGATTACGTAATACTTCTACTGACGCGACATCGTTGACATTTACCGCGTTTTCAACAGAACGATAGTTATTCCCAATCTGTACGCCATCTACCACAAACAAAGGTCGCCGCCCCCGAATATAGACTTCGGGTACGCCACCTCGTTCATCTACAAATACACCTGGTAGCCGAACAAATAAGTCGGTCAACTGCATCGCATTGTTCACTTGTACAGTACGTGGTTCATCATTTGTCATATCTTCTGATACAGGTGCGGTGGCACAGCCAATTAGTAACCAACTTCCTAAAAACAAACTACTCATTATCAGTCTCATTACACTTCTATTTTCTTCTACAGTTCTGTTGTCTATAGAAGAACAATGGATAGGGGAATGCTGTTCTTTTTTATTCGCTTAAAAGCTTGTTAATGAGCGAGTTGTTGTCGAAAATGTATGGTCGGTGAGCGATGCTTTACTTATCACTTTGGGTAAGCTTCAAGATACTGTTGAGCTAAAGAAGAAGGAGAAAAATCTTGGTAGATCGTTGTTGTTGCCCGTTGACGGATCGCTTCCAATTCCGCAGGATACCGATGAATATAGTGTAGAGTGGTTGCGATCTGTTCTACCTGTTGAGGTATGACCCAGCCTAATTGGTTATCGTTCACATACTGACCCAACCCAACTTGATCCGACAACAATACAGGCGTTCCCATTGCTAGAGATTCAATGACGACCATGGCAAAATTTTCGTTGTACGAAGTCAGTGCGCAAAGATCAGCCTGTTGTAAAAGCTGATATTTAGCAGCTCCATCTAGCCAACCTACCCAATCAATATTGGGATCAATTTTCAGTTGTTTAGCTAATACTTTTAGAGCGTCAATATAGTCTACGTCGCCACCTCCAGCTATTCTTAGTCGAAAAGGAAATTTCACTTTTGCCAAGGCTTCAAAGAGATATTCTAGCCCCTTTTTATGATGAATTCGAGAAAGAAATACAATCGTAAATACATCATTTTCTACTCGTTGAGACAACAGCCGCTGTTCAGGTAACTCTACAATATTTGGAATAACTATAGTTTCCCAATCGTCGACCAATGCTTGTCCTTCTTTAGCTTCTTGTGGCGCTGTGGCATGAAGCAGACTATGCTGTAACAAGGACTTTCCAATCCACTCATGGAATCTCAGTTTTACTTGCCCACTTCTATTTTGAAGCGAATAACTACCTAGCATACCGTGTGGAGAAAACAAGGGGCGGACGCCTTTCTGTCTGCAAATCAAAAGCGCAGGAATGGTGACCAGATTCCACCAAGAGTGTAAGTGAACGGCGTCATACTGATGAATAGTACGGCGGAGTTGGCGAAGTAAAGCTGGTGAAAAATGTGTGTGATCTTTGGTAAGGCGTGGAAAGTAGCGAACGAGTACACCGTCGATTTCCCGTTCCCCTTTAGGTAGTTCGGCTGCGCCATTGGCAGTGGTGGTGAAGACATGCACATCTGCTCCTTGCTGTACTTGACTTTCACAAAGCATGGCGACCGCTGTAATCGTGCCGCCGTACAGGTACGCAGGCTTGTAGGAAGGAACAATATGCAGTACTTTCATCAGTGATCCCCCATTTTTTCTACCAGTTCTTGAATACGCGTATGGTAGCGTTGCCAGGTATATTCTCTGGCGATGCGTGCAGCTTTTCGTCCCATCATTGCCAACTGTTCTCTATTCTCCACGGCCTCTACTATTTTTGCTTTGAGTGCTGCTAAGTCGTTCACAGGAATGACAAAGCCACCTCCACGTTGCACGGCATCTTTTGCGCCAGTATGTTCTGTCACGATAGCTGGTGTGCCGCATGCCATAGCTTCCACTACTGTTTGCGCCCAACTATCTAGATAAGAAGGAAAAATAAAAACATCCGCTGCCTGATAGTGCCGCACCAACTCCTCCTGATGCGTGAATGGGATGTACGTGTACAGATCTTCATGTTGCTGCATCATGTCTTCAGCGTCCGCCATTGGTCCAATTAAAACGAGTTCGACATTAGGCAATTGTAGTTCTTGAAAGGCTTGCAAGAGTAGATTGATGCCTTTCCGATAGGTCATGGTGCCTACAAAAAGAAAGCGGCAGGTCTCTTTTTGATTCCAATCAGTTTTGAGCTGAAACAGTTGTGGATTGATGCCTAAATTGGCGGTGAATACCCGTTCTGCTGGGAATCCATGTTCGATCATGCTATCGCGTGCGAATGACGACAAAGTGAGTACGTAATCGGTATACTTTAGTGCTTCTGCTTTTTGCTCATTCATCCACTGCATTTTCGCTGCATCTACGCCTTTCTCCAGTGTGACCCAGTCATTGATCTGCTCAATTGTATTGTGATGAACCTGCGCTAAGTCTAGCACTGTTGTTTTGCCTTGTTGCTTTGCTTTTTGAAAGGTCAATAAGTTAGAGTTTTCGTAGGCAATCACTACATCATAGTCCTCAGTCTGCAAAGCTGCTGCTACGGACTGATCGAACCGGCGATAGGAAGTCTGAATGCGATGTACCATATCTTTCGTGAAAAACTTATGGTACAAGAGTAGGGTAGGAAAGTGAGTAATGCGCTCTGGAGCAACGCCAGGGTAAGTTCGCTTTTTGAGTTCGTTTTTGAGGGTAGTAGGAAGCGCGTTCGACCAATTCCCTATTTTATTGGCAGCCAAAAAAGTATAAAACTGCTGTAAATAACCCTTTTGTTGAAGTGCTAACAGCAAGTCGTTGCAGTACTGCTTATTGGGCTGTGCGACCACTACTTTCATGTAGCAGCGGTTTGTTGTGCGCGTAGGTGATAGGCTTTATCGACCATACAAAAACCAATCACGAAGTAAATCATATTGGGAATATTAAAGCACAAATTAAAGTAAAAGGTCGTGATGACTAAAAAGGGGAGCAAGTAAATGCGGGGTAGATTGGAGTACAGGTAGAGCAAGGCAAACATACCGATTCGAATAAAAAATAGAATGAAACCACCTTCTACAACAATGCGCTCGGCGATTTCTTCATAGTACCCATACTCTCGGACAAAGTAAGACTTGCCAAGCAGTTTGTTGACACCCGCGTAAGTAGCCCCCAGTCCTAAGCCAAATATAGGTTGATCGCCCCTGAATTTTATAATTTCTTGCCAGGGTTCTGTCACGCGCCGATCTTGATCGCCTCGCTCGCTTGCTCCTGTCGCCACTCGGTCGGCATAGTTATTCACCGCAATATTGATAAAGTCCAAATTGGTATAAAGCAGTGGTGCTGTGAAGACAAACAAGACAATAGCAGCCACACCGATAATTCTTGTGCTGGGCTGTATAAAATCTTCAATCACACTAGCTAAAACAGGTAAGGAAAAAATGATAAATATAGATCGAGATCCCGACATCAGGACGCATACTAAACTTAAGAATGTCAAAAGATAACGCAGTAGTAAGCTGGCACGCTTGACGGCTAACGCCCAGATGAAGAACCCACAAAAGCCTAGAAATGCGGTGAATCCACTGATATAACTAAACGTTCCTGTGATCCGTACGCGGTTACCTACAAAAGCATTTGCTCCAGCGTCGTCTGCGATGTATTTGTTGATAAAGTGCGTGTTGGGCAAGTTGTACTGCACCAGTCCAAGACCAAATTGAATAAATAAAATAATGATCGATAACTTCACCAGCTGTTCGTAAGGGAAGAGGTCACGATCTTGATAGTAGATGAAGCAGGTGAGCCAGATTCCAAAATGCAGAACAAACCCAACCGCACCATGAATGATGGTCTGATTGAGTGGATTGAAAGCGAACAACACCAGCACCAATGCATAGATGCCTAAAATCATTTTGGTATCGCCCATCATTTTGCGTCGGAAAGCAAATGCCATCACGACCAGCATACCCATCTGCAGCAAAAAAGTGAAGAAATCCAATATACCACTATCCCACACCCATTTGCGCAACGCCCCGTTAAAGGTCGTGTACAGAAAGATGAAAGCTAATAGTAAATAATTGAATCGTTGTGCGCGCTCTAACAAGGTATCTTGCTTTTTCTGTCTACTCTATTTTTTCCTAATGCGAAATAACGACTTTTTGCATTGTCAAGCGTCCATTTGTTGCTCGAATCTCCAAAAAGTAGACGCCATTTGGCAAGTCGCTCATATTTATCCATGTTTCTTGTGTGGTATTCAAGTCAATTGGTCGGGTCGAGCGAACACGTCCAAAAGCGTCTATCACCTGCACATACGCTTCGTCAGTAGGATATGCTGTGGTTAACACTAGGAGTCGCTCATCTACAGGATTGGGGAATAGTTCTACTTGAAATGGTATGCTCGGGCGTTGCGAACGGGTTTCTATTGAGGTTGACGTCGTTGCACCAAACGTTCGGCTAGTCGGTTGATTGACATTGATGAGAATAGTGGTTGCTGTTTCTTCACCTTGATTATCTCTGGCTAATGCACGTAGTTCGTAATTGCCAGGCGATAGATTTTGTAGCAGCACATCATTTTGTTGTGATTTTCCCCACTCATAAGGTGCGCTATTTTCTTGTCGTACTAATTGATTGTTTATGAATAGACGTACATACTCAATTCGTCCGTTTGCGTCTTGCGCCTCCACTTCTACGTAAAGGTCTACGCCTGCATCGAAAGAAGTTCCAGTCAGGGGAGTTACAAAGGCAACTGTTGGTGCTGTTGAACTACCTGAAGCAGTGATAGTAAAGGAGATGGTTTGCTGCGACGTAGCTGATTCGTTGTCTGTTGCGATCGCTTGCAAGGTATGTGTGCCAATGGATAAATTACTTAGCTGACTGTCACCTTCTCCCACGCTCCAAGTGTATGGAGCTTGACCGTCTGCACGAACAAACTGACCATCCACATACAAATCAACGCTCGCAATCGTGCCGTCTGCGTCACTCGCAGTTACTTCCACAGCCACATCTGTTCCTTGTGGGAAACTCGCATTCGCTTGAGGTGCAACAAAGCTAACTGTTGGACTGGCATTTTGAGTAAGTGGATCAACGTAAATAGTAATCGTTCGTTCATTAGACACACCTCTATCGTCGATAGCGACTGCACGTAATATAGCTGTTCCAAGCGGTAAGTTGGACAATGTCCATTGATATGGACTGCTATTATCTGTATTGACCAGCTGATTGTCTCTATACAAACGAACTTCTGTCACCTCTCCATCTGTATCGTCCGCTGCGATATTGACGGTTACCGTTTCGTTTTCATCGAAGCGTTGTCCATTTGTTGGATTTAAAAATTGCAAACTAGGGGGTATATTCTGTTGATCGCCTACCGTGAATACGATAGTGGACTCGCTACTTGCTCCTACATTATCTTGTGCCACTGCTTTTAAGTAATATGTGCCAGCTGATAGACCTGTTAGTGGAGTATCATCCTGTGTGTCTAGCCCCCACTCATAAGGTATCATACGCTCAGTACGCACCAACACATCATCTAGATACAAATCAACTTGATTAATCGTTCCATCTGTGTCTTCCGCATTGACTAACACATAGATATTGCTACCTACTGGATAATTTGCACCGTCCATGGGCGTATCGAAACTAACTAGAGGTGACGCATTGGACTGATTGCCATTGCCCACTGTAATATTGATGGTATTGATCGTGTGTTGATTGCGATTGTCGATAGGAACAGCTTCTAATTTGTAAACGCCGGCTTGTAGATTGGACAGCTCTATATCTTCCCCTGCTCCATCCCATATATATGGAGCGATACCGTCCTTTCGCAATAATTCATCATTCAAATAAAGCTGTACACGTTGTATGGTACCATCTGCATCACTAGCTGTCACTTCTACCTCTAGATCGACACCTACAGGAAATATTTCTCCGTGCAGGGGGGTCAAAAAATCACTACTTGGCAACAGATTGCTACCTACTGCACTCACTGTAAATGGAAGGCTGCTGCTAGTCAGCGCACCCTCGTTGTCCGTCGCATCGGCGCGCAACGTATATGTACCTACCGCTAGGTCATTCAGTAGCGGTTCATTTTCCCACTCATAGGGAGCAGCCGTATCGGTATTGCCGACTTGTTGTCCATCCAAAAATAGACTGACCTGCGCGATACTTCCGTCATTATCTTGTGCATTGAGCCGAACAGTGAGGTCGGTACCTGCCTGAAAATTTTGATCGCTTGTAGGCTGAACAAAACTTAACTGCGGAGGCATGTTAGTGGTATTGTTGCGTACTTCTATATCTATGCTGATTTCAGTCGAAGAACCATCGTTGTCCATCGTGACTGCCCGCAGTTCATGGATACCTGTGGTCAGGTTTTGGAGCATGGTTTCATTTTGCCATTGATAGGGAAAGGTAGGATCTGCTTTGACCAAAGTACCATTGAAGTAGAGCATCACGCGATCTACTCGCCCATCAGGATCGCTGGCACTGACTAGTACATCCAGATCGTGACCAGCGTCGAAGACTGTCAATGCTCTGGGCGAACGAAAATTCATTTTGGGGTCGATGTTGCCAGATTGCGTCGGTTCTATAGTGAACGTAATTGTTTCGCTTTCGCTAAAGCCTCTATTGTCGTAGGCAGTCGCTTCTAGTTCATATGCGCCAGGCGACATATTGTTCAACGCAGGATCTGTATTGGCATTCCATTGATAAGGAGCATTTGTCAAGGTGCGTAATGGGGTGCCATTCAGCGTCAACTGGACTTCAGCGATAAATCCATCATTATCTACTGCATCTACACCGACCGTCACGTCAGCTCCTTCTTCAAAAGCTTCCATATCCATCGGCTGATAGAAGCTAATGTCTATCTCGCTCTCTTCATAACACGATTGCGACAACCAACAAACAGCCGCATCAAACAACGCCCAACCATTCGAGTTAAACTGCGCGGCGGCATTGCTGCCACTAAAGAAGCCCACTCGTCGACCTGGAGCTATTTTATTAATCATGTTGTCACCTACGTCGTAAGCGAAAATAGTTTTTCGGGCTGCATTGCCCACTACAGTAGCTATGGAATACGCATCGCTACTAGGTACTCCAAAGTAGATGGTTTGACTGATATTCAAAACAGCTTGTTGTCCAGCAGCCAAGCCAGCCGCCAGCGGATGATTTTCGTTGTCAATAGTGATCGAATGCTGATCTCCTTTACCGCCGAAGTCTTGATGTGTGGTGCTAGCAGTCATTTTCATATCGTCAAAAATGCCAACTTCCCAAACCAAAACACCTACTTCCGTATCCTCGAAGGTATTCGCTACCAAAGCTGAATTGACGGTGGCAGAAAGGAGAACAATATCTTTGTTGGCAGCCGCACTTCCGCTGACATTTTGATCGCTCATTAAAGTAACCTCATAACCAGACATTTCCAATCGTGCCTGAATATCTGCGTCTGCCTGATTGAGTGAGTTGGCTTCATTGACGACTAGCAAAGCTTTCAATCCAAGATTACCAGAGTTCATGGAGCTATTAATTAGTTGAAACTCGTCGCTTGTACGATTGCCAGCCCAGTCTATTGCCGTCACTCGTATCGTCAATGGCAAACTTCCACTCGGTGGAGTCCCTGAAAACTGCCGCAACAAATCATCAAATAACAACCAATCTGGCAATGCCTGCCCGTTCGTTAGTTGAGCTTCATAAATAAGGTCATCAGTAGGATCGTCGGTAAAGGCGTTCTTGTCAAATACATACGTAAACAAGCGTTCTTCATCCACAATACGGTCTTCGATAGGCGCAGCTAGAATTGGCTGATTATTCGCATTCGGTAGATTGCCCTGCTGGTGTCCGACTGTCGTTTCCCAAAGTTCATAGCGTTTATCCAGTTGATCGACAATACCAGGATAGGAGGAATTAAGCTCCATCAATTCAGTCGGGTCTTCCTCCAGATCAAACAGTGACCACAATCCATTGGTAGCATCAGAAACAATTTTCCATTTGCCATGTCGCACTGCCCGTCGGCCACTAAATTCAAAAAAGATTTCTCGCTGATCGACGGCATTCAGATTTTGTAGATTGCTGTAAAAACTTTCACCGCTCATCGCCTTTCTCGTAACGCCGTTGTAGTTGTTGGGATAGTTGCTATTCGTCATCTCCATTAAAGTCGGCAAAATGTCCTTCACGTGTCCGATTTGGTCAGTGAACTGTCCACGATTGGCGGCTGGAATACCATTGGCATGGTGAATAATAAGTGGCGTTAAGATACCACCTTCGTAGGTGTCATTTTTATGTCTTCGGAAAGGCGTATTCGAGACATTCGACCAAGGTTGTAAATAAGAAAGATAAGAACCCTTTGCACCAGTAGCGACATTGGGGTCATCTAGTTTACGCCCAGATACATCTTCGGGCGAGCCACCATTGTCGGACAAAAAGACAAAAATGGTATTGTCGAATTGATTGCGACTTTTTAAAAATTGCACCACATCGCCTATGCTTTGATCCATACGATCAGTCTGCGCAGCATATACTTGCATCCGACGCTCATAATCTTGTTGTCTAGAAGCGTTTAGATTCGACCACTTCACGGTATGATCGAGTGGAGAAAGCTCAGTATCCGAAGGGACGATACCCAAGCTTTTCATTCGATTCAGACGCGCTGCTCTAGTTGCTGGGAAGCCATCGCTGTACACGCCGTCGTACTTGTCGATATCGGATTCGTAAGCATGTAATGGCCAATGTGGTGCGGTATACGATAAATATAAGAAAAATGGATTGTTTGGTTGTTGGTTGAGGTGTTCTTGTAAAAAATCTTTCGCAAAGTCGCTGGTCGCATCCGTCATGTAAAACTCACCAGGTGCGTACGGATTGTTCGGGTCGTTGGTGTCATCGGGATCCCAAGTCTGACTATTGTACGCCATTCTTCGGTCGGATTTCTGATTGGGATTGTCGTCTTTAGTAATCAATTCAAAATAGCTACTTGCGCCACTAATGAGTCCCCAATAGCGATCAAATCCTCTACGGTGTGGCCAACGATTCTGGTCTTCTCCAACGTGCCATTTGCCAGACATGTAGGTTCCGTAGCCGTTAGACTTGAAAACTTCTGCCATGGTGACTACATTATCGGGTAGATAGCCCATGAATGCAGGGGAGTTGTTAGCCGAGTTGGACAGATTTTCCATACCAGCTTCGTGCGGGTATTGTCCTGTAAGGAGAGAAGCACGAGTCGGGCTGCACTTAGTGGTGTTATAAAATCGGCGAAAGCGAATACCGTCAGTTGCCAGTGCATCAATGCTAGGCGTTTGAATTTCACCACCATAGCAACCGATGTCCGAAAAGCCCATATCATCCGCTAAAATGACCACTACATTGGGTTTAGATTGCCCCGATACATGAAGTTGATAGCCAAAACATAGACTAAGAAGAAGGTAAGTTATTTTTTTCATGAGTTTGAATGGACTAGTTTGGTGTTTGGTGATGTACTTTTCGCATCTTGCAGGCAGAAGTCATCAGGGTTTACTATACGTATCGCACTGTTTTCAATCGCTTTAGGGAATAGCTAATCATCTAAAATATAAACAAAATTAAGATATTTCTATAGAAAATACGGGAGAAGCCCTCCAATAGATACATTCCTAGTAGAACAACTTCCGTCCGCTACTAAAAGATCAGTTCCTCATTTGTTTTCAACACCTTCTCTCAAGACTTATTGGTGCAATAAATGGTAGGTCAGATCGTTTCGTTAGGGTTTAAATCTAACTCCCCAAATATTAGCTATCTTTTGCTTGATTGGAACAGTATAAGTACATGGATATAAATAGCCGATTACGTTTATTCACATTCAACTACTTAGCTCTTCCTCATTTATTCTAATACAATCTTACTAATGAAGCAATTAGCCGTACTTCTACTGCTCGCTTTTGCCATACACACGCAAGCCCAACACCTAGTCAGTCCTATTCTGGAAGGCCCGTTAGGCAAACCTTCTTTACAAAAACTAGATCCTTGTCCTGGACAGGATGCTGGCACGATTGCATCGTTTGATGCAGTGGATGCGGAAAGTAATGACTTAGATCGAGATACGCTTTTTATGTGTTTGGGCGATGAAGTTCTTATCAATCATGCTGGCGATTTTATGCTAGGAACTGATCCCAATCCGAACACGCCAAACGGAATAGGATATATTGCTTATTTTAGTTTACCTACCGTCGAAGGACCTACTTTGGCGGATATTGCTAATGATCCTGCAGTTGTCCGTTTAGCAAATGAGCTAGTGGTGATAGGCAACGATCCAGCATTAGCTGAATCGGAGGATGTTTTGTTTTTTAATAACGGCGACATTCAAAATACGATCAATTTAGGGCAACCGCTGGTCATTTGGTTTGCGCCTATTACCTTCGATTCCTATACAGCACGAGATGTGAATGGAGTAGATGTTTTCGTACCAACATTTGAGGCTGATCCTGACCAAAATAGTGGTGCTGCTGGTCCTTGCGTCAGTGTCTCTATCGACGAAGCATTCGCCGTAGCTTATCTAAACGACATCCGTGCTAACGGTGTAGTGACTAACTTCGACGCTTTAACAGCTAGTTTTGAAATAGGTGGTGGACTGCCTCAACTTGACCCCACAGAAACCTACAACATCACCGTTGTCAATCGCGACGATCCAAGCATCACAGTAGATGTTCCTGATGGTTTGGTCGGTCATGCGCAGCGGGTGAATGTGGATGTGCCGCAAGCAGGCGTTTATACCGTGACGGTCATGGACAGTAAGTCTTGTCCGTTGACGTTTCAGGTGAATGTTACGCAAGGCGTACAATTGACTGTCGGCAACTTAAATATTCCCGAAGATGGTTCGGGCTGCGTGGATGTGACGGTGAATGATTTTACGGCGGTTAGTAGTATTCAGTTTGATCTGGTGTGGGATGGCTTGCCAATTCGGTTTGATTCCCTTACTAATTTGAACCCAAATCTCATCGACTTCGCAAGAGACATCAATACTGATCCTGCTGTCAACGATGAAGCGCGCATCGCTGTTCGGTGGGCAGATTTGAATACCTTCGAGCCTGTTACGTTAGACGATGGTGCTGTTCTTTTTTCACTCTGCTTTTCTGCTAGAGGAGTCTCTGGCGAGTGCTCTCAAATTGACTTTGCAGAGGGAGTGAATGGAGCTATTTTGGAAATCACTGACCCCAATGGTGAGCCTTATCCTGTGGAACTCAATTCTGGTCAGGTTTGTATTTCTAAC
>CAYLPW010000089.1:0-17785 GCA_964385665.1 uncultured Saprospiraceae bacterium | reverse complement strand
CGGAGATCGCCTCCCCTAAGTAAGTAGATATTACCTGCATTTGCTCCAGTGTCCATCCACTCAGCAACTGCTTGACAACATCCAGTTTAAGAGATAACGGTAATTTGATCGTCGGTTGATTCTGACATATTATTGCTTTTATTAAGATCACCAAAATACATTAATTTCACTTTCCTGCCAAAAAAAATTCCTACCCCTGTAACTTTCCCCACCCCTCCCCCGTCCTACCGCCGAATTAATCGAAACAATTCACTGAATTAGCGACTTTTACTGATGAAGACACGAATGAGTTCCATAAAAAATCATCATTTTCGAATGTTGGATTTTGTTTGTTTCACCTTACCCATTAATCTATGAGTACGAAAGAATACAACGACTGTGTCCGAACGCATGCCGATGCGATCTTTCGTTTTTTGCTCAAAAATATAGCGAACCGCGCGGACGCTGAAGACTTGATGCAGCTGACGTTCGAGAAGCTGTGGAAAAAGAAAGACGCGGTGAGTGCGGAGAAGGCGCGCTCGTATGCCTTTTCGATTGCGCACCATTCGATGATTGATATGATTCGTCGGAAGAAGTTTGTGCGCGCATATGAAAATGTGCCAGAAAGAGCAGGCAATGAGTTTTCAGAGCAGTTGGAGTCTAGAGATTTGGTGGAGCAATGTGTGCATGTGTTGAGTCCGATTCAAAAATCGGTGCTGATGATGCGCGACTACGAAGGCTACAGTTACGACGAGATTGCGGAGATGGCAGAACTGTCGCTGTCGCAGGTGAAAGTCTACATTTTTAGAGCTAGAAAAAAACTACGTGCAGAAATTACGCGAGTGAGTCAAGCTATATGAAGGTTAAATTGAGATGTTAGACATTATCCCGAAAGCTTTCGGGATTAGATGTTAGACAGGCTCGGTGGATAGCTTTAAATTAGTGCAGTACGCTTTAGCTAATCTTGATTTTAAAACATCTACTGACACTAAAAATTAACCCTTCAACCATTAAAAACTAAATGCTATGTTAATTAATAAATCCAATTACGAAGTGTTTGCCCTCGACTATATCGAAGGCAACTTGAGCGGAGCCGATTTGAAAGCGATGCGTCAGTTTTTGCAAGCGCATCCAGAGATAGATACCGAAGTAGAATTGCTACGTACTGACTTTGTGGAACTGATACCTGACGATAGCATTGTTTATGCTGGTACAGAGTGGTTGTTGCGCGAAGAAGCAGCAGCGATTGTTCCATTTTATCGACGAGCTATGTATCAATGGGCAGCAGCAGCAAGTATTTTATTACTGCTTGGGTTTGGAGTGGGTTATCTGACCGCCCACCGTACTTTGCAAACGGGTGGCGCAGTAGCTACTATTGTAACACCAGAACTGCCAGCCGCTACGGAGCAGATGACTGCTGAGGCTGAACCAACCGCTACCCATCCAGTAGCTGTCGTTGAAGAAGCAACGTCTATAGAGAAGGTAATATCGCAGCCTAAAGAGAAAGTAGCAATGATTGAGCCAACTAGAACACCCGAACGGAAAGCAACCACATCAACGATTGTGACTACATCAGAAGTTGTAGCTCTTTCAGAAGTTGTTGCGCAAACTGAACCAATAGTGGAAGAAGAAAATGCTGTTGTTCAAGCAGAACCAACAACACCTGTAGAAACACAGGAACTGACGAAAACAGTAGCAACGACTACAACACTATTGCCACAGTTACCTGAAGCACCATTGACGACCATCCCGACTTTGCAAGAAGATACGGTCGTCGTGATTCTGATGACGGAGCGTTTGGCAACCGAAGACAATATTCTGAACAAGGTGAATAAATTCCGTCGACTAATGGGTCGATTGCCGTTCGATGATGTGACGCTTCGCTCTTTTGTACCGACTTATTTTGCGGACTAAAAACAGACATTAGATGTTAGACGATAGAAATTAAACCATTTCGTCTGCTCATCAACTATTCACTATCAAATTTACCATCAATTACTCTGTCTGTCAATCCAATATTCAACATCAATTAAATTATTCGAATCAATTTCTTTTGAATGAATAGCCGCTCGCTATCGTCTAAAGGAACTATTGCACTCACATTAAAACAGTTTACTATGAAAAAGGAAATAAAAATTTGGAGCTATTGGCTCGCTTGTCTTACGTTGTTTTGCACGACTGCTTTGACAGCACAAACCACAGGAAATGAAGAGGACGACGATACTAATCCGCCGCCTGCTGAAGTCAGAATTACTACGCCTAATGATACGATAGAGGCGAAAATTGTTGTTAAAAGAAAGGAAAAGGAGGAAGAGGAAGAGAGTGATAACGATTGGGAAGAGGAATGGGATGAAGAAGAGGGAGAAGAGGATGAAGACAATTGGAACATTTCTTGGGGGAAAGACGATGATAACGAAATTCGTACATCCAATGGCGGACGCGTACGTGTAACGATGTTGGATATTGGGTTGAGTGGCTATTTGTTTGACGGTGGTTTTGCACTACCAAGTGACCTGGACGATCTTGATCTACTTTACGGAGGTTCTTTGAACATCAATCTTCATGTTTTTCGCCACCGCGCCCCAATTATCAGAAATACTGTTTTCTTTGAGTATGGAATTGGCTTTTCTTGGATGCAATACAAATTCGCCGAAGACTTCATCATCTTAGAAAATCAGGACGACTTTTTGAGGGAGCCAATCAGTCAGGATTTAGAGAAAAATAAGCTAAAAACGACCTTCATCAATGTTCCGTTAATGTTGACATTTACACCTGGCAAGAACAATAACTACTTCTTCAGCGGGGGTGTATATGGCGGCGTACTAGTCGGTTCTAAGCAAAAGATCGAAACGACCGATGGCGATGTCAGTAAGTTCAACGACGATTTTAACCTGAATAAGATTCGATATGGTATCGAAGCACGCGCAGGATTAGGCCCTATCAGTTTCTACGTGCAGTATTCTCTACAAGATTTGTTTGAAGACGGACAAGGACCAGAATTGACACCAATTAATTTTGGGATTACGGTTTTGGGTTTTTAGAGAGAGTGAGACTTTGAGACTTTGAGAGTTTGAGAGTTTGAGAGAGTGAGAGAGTGAGAGAGTGAGAGGGTGAGTCCTATTTCCAAAGTTTATTTTTGATGGAAACGGTTACACGGATGATCTCATCGATTTCTTTCTGTAACCGTTTCCGTTCTTGTTCGTTGCCTAATTTCAGTTCATCCATAATAGCCAACCAATATTCTGTTTCGTCTGCCTCTTCTACGACGATACATATCTTCGCAAACTTTTCATTATTTGATCGTCCTCTACAAAAGGCACGAAAGTTCGCGCCTACCGAAGATGCCGACTTTCCCAACTGATACGAAAGAACCTTTGTGGTATTAGAATACGGAATTGCCTCCAACAAACGAAAAATGGCAACACTAAAGTGAAGTAGTCGCTTTTGAAACTGCTTATTGAATTCCGCATTCGTCCTATTCATCTACATTCTTTGTATTTACATATAAAACTATCACCCTCTCACTTTCTCACTCTCTCACCCTCTCACTCTCTCACCCTCTCACCCTCTCACCCTCTCACCCTCTCACCCTCTCACCCTCTACCTACCTCCAGGACCACCCTGACCACCGCCGCCTTGCTGTCCGCCACCGCCACCATCTTTTTGGTCGGAGTTGCGAATCTTACTGCGACGCTCGCGTTGCTTGAAAGTCAACTCACCAAAGCGATATTGGAAACTGACGCCAAAGGAGCGGAATAGAATGTCAACGTCTGAACGAAAGGCAAAATTTGGTCCTTCTAAGTCAGTACCAAAGTTTTTGAACTTCGCAAATGGCTCAATCACACGAATACCAACACTTCCTTTTTTATTTAAAATATCTTGCTGTAGTCCCATCCCCCAAATAGAGAAGGCAGGAGTAACGCCTTGAATGTTTTGTTGGGGAGCACGATAAAAGCCAAAGACTTCAATTTTGAAGCCATTCTTCAATTTCAGGTCGGTACTTCCAAAGCCATTGCCTTGCAGCGCGCGATTAGTCAAGCGTTGCCCGTCGATGACAGCCGTCGCATCATAGCTAAAGATATTGAAGCCGCCACGAATCGTCCAAATCCGTTTGATGGTCGCATTCGAGAAGAAGTTGACACCGATGGAGTTGTTTTCACCAATGTTTCGGAAGGTCGTTTCGGACACGCCTTCCTGTGTCACATCTTGCAGGAAGGTCTCGATGACATCTGTATTTCGACGGTAAAATAAAGAACCGTTCAGTCCGACGCCCTTAATGAAGGTATTGTAACTCAACTCAACTTGATCGGTGATTTCTGGATCCAGCGTTGGATTACCGAAAGTCAGCGTTCGGTTGTCGTTTTGGCTAGAATAGGGATTGATAAAAAACAAACTAGGTCGCTGAATACGACGCGTGTAGCCAAGCTTTAAGGTCTGGAAGTTTTTGAAATTACGGGAGACAATAATGCTAGGTAAAACGTTGAAATAGTCGTTCTCGAAGGAAGGATTCTCTAAGCTATAGTTACCTGAAATGCCAGTGTATTCGTAGCGACTACCAATTACCATTCCAAATTTTCCCATTTTGATATTGGCAGATAGATAGCCGGCGTAGACATCCTGATTGTAGTTAAATATATTGGTCAAAAAAGGATTGTCAATGACGCTATTTACTTCGTTATCGAAAGCGTCATAATCTGCCTCGATGCGGCGAATGATGGTTTTGATCCCTCCTTCTAGTTTAAAATTTTCCCCAAACGGATGCACGTAATCCAGCTGTCCAGTGTATTCTACATTGATCCCATTGTTAGTCAATGACTGATCGATGTCTAGGAAGTCAATCATAGAAGTTTGCATCAAATCGTTCTCTCGATCATCAATATTTCCTGTGATCTGGAACGCCGCCGAAAATTCCTGATCTGACCCTTCCTCAAACTCCATTCGATAGTCGGTGACCCAATCAAAACCGCTATATAAACTACTTTCATCGTAGTTGGAAGTGTACTCTTGTACAAAAGAGTTCATCTGATCGGAAAAAGAAATATCATTGTCGCCACGTCGCACAAACCGGCGTCCATTCAAACGGAAAGTCGTCGATACACTATTGAAGGCATTCAAGTCATAAAAAGCATTGACCGAGCCATTGAAGCCGACAAAGTTGCTTTCTCCATCACCGTCTTGTTGAAATATTCGAGTACCTGATCCAAAGCTATCTTCTCGATATAAGGAGAACATACTCGGACGAAACCAAGAGAAGTACGAACCGCCACTCGCATTGATACCGAAACGACCTTTTGCAGCACTAAAACTACCAGAAGCGTTATTGTTGACGTTCCCAATAGAGGTATTAATCGAGCCTGTAAACCCTTCCGCGCTTTTCTTTTTCGTGATAATATTGATGATGCCAGCAGAACCTTCTGCGTCGTATTTGGCAGTCGGTGTGGTGATGACTTCTACGCTTTTGATTTGATCGGCAGGAATGGTTTTTAAGGCATCGGCGACACTATTCGCAAACATACCTGATGGTCGACCATTGATGAGAATTTGTAAATTTTGAGAGCCTCGAAGCGATACATTTCCTTCTAAATCAACTGATAGTAAAGGGACACGTCGCAATACATCTGCTGCATCACCACCTACATTAGCAACATCTTTTTCGGCATTGTAGACAATTTTATCGATCCTATTTTCGATCAGCGACGCTTCTTCCGTGACTGTGACTTCATCTAGTACTAAGTTTGTCTTTTCTAGTCGAATCTCGTCTAAGTCGGCATCCGGTTCGCGCTTTGTTAATTCAACCCCTACAATCGTTTTGGTTGCATACCCCAAGAAAGAGATGACGACTTTGTACGTTCCTAGTTCCACTTCATTTAACTTAAAACTACCATCCGATTCGGTGATGAGTCCGTCGACTTCCTTGTCATTTTTTTCGTCGATGAGGACAATACTGGCAAACTCAACACCGTCTCCAGAGAGTGAGTCGATAATTTGTCCTGTAATTTTTCCTTTAATGGTAGAGCCACCACCACCGAAGTTGCCAAATTGAGCAAAGCTAAATTGCACCACAAAGAGCGTGGCTACTGTGAGTAAGAGTTGTTTCATATCGGGTCTGTGTTGTGTTGTTGTGAGAGAAAAGTGAGCAAAGTAATTGGAAAATTATTTGTTTTACCGCTGACCAAAGATGTGAAGCTAACCAGAATCGGTTCGATTGGTTGCTATAAATCTACTGAAGCAGCTATATTTTCGACTAAATGACCATCCTTTCACAACTTTTCATAGGTGTCGAACCCATCAACTAAATCTAGTCATTACGAAGTACTAGTATAAATCAAAATTTGTGATACGCATTTTAGGCTTAGCAATCGCTCGTCTCTCGCACTTACCAATCCTGTTTAGAACAAACAAAGGGCATAACCCAACACTGAGCTATACCCTCTGAACTATAATTTATACTTCTTTGACCAACTTAAGCCTCCCCCTTGAACAAGCCAATAGCCAATTTACTCATTCAACGTGAACCGAACCACGAATCCACCTGCACTATTCGACACAGGGAAACCAGTCGACACACGTGGCACTGTTCGAGCATAGTCAAAAAAGACACGTAACGCCAATCGCTCATGCAACTGATACTCTGCTGCTGGCGAAAAACTGATTTGCGTCGTTCCACGTGTTGGTTCTAGAATATCTTGATCCAATAAGTGATTCAGCGTCACATCATCCCGATAAGAGAAGTTGATATTGACATCCAAATCGCCCACATTTGCTCCACTGCCACCACCAGCACCACGACCTGCACCTGGAAATTGTAGTGCGCTTTGGTCTGACTCTGCTTTTTTCTTCTTGCGTTTCGGATTGTTATTGACCATGTTTCGCAAGAACCCAATATTCACGTCGCTCATTAACCAACCAAACCCAATCTGATACTCTTGTGACTGCGTTTCTGCTAACTGATTACTTACGAAGCTCATCGCCAACGTGCGCGAACGATTCACATTGGCGCGGAGCGAAATGTTGTTGGCTGTCCGAATATCTATCCCGATTAATGGGGCAAAAGCTTCTTGAATGACCAGCTCAGGTATTTCTAAACGCGAGAAGAAGTTACCTGTAATATTATTGATGCCACCATTTCCATTTTGCAAGAAATCCAAGTCTGTATTGAAACTGTTGATCTGCATCTGCGACTGATAGCCGTGTGAAATATTGACACTCTGAAAAATATCTTGAAACATCGGCAACTTCGACAGTCCAGCATAGGTCATTCGCCAGTTCGGAATAGGTAACTGATTGAATAAATTGTTGCGAACATAATTGCGTTCTACGCCTACTTCATTAATTGACTTGCCTCGATAGGCAGCTAAGAAAGACGGAATCAAGACATCGGGCTGTACCCGACCGTACCCTTCCGTATAACCTTCTCCTGCCAAGACTGGATCGCGGTGCACACCATTTCCTAACAGTTCAGAAGCCACCAGACGATTCTCTTCGTACAACTGAAACAGTTCACTTAAGTCACTCACTTCCAATCCATTAAAGAAAGTATTGAGCGCAAAATAGGTTACCGTCATCGACCCTACATTCACAGGCTGTGCGTGTACCCAATTATTGATGCCATCGCTCAACGTATCCTTAAAGGTCTGTGTATGATTTTCGGTAAAATTGCTGCGTGCTTCTATGTCTATCCTAAAGTCGGCAAATGGTTCTAGTGTCAACTGCGCATCCATCGTCCGCGAATACTGTTGCGCTACTTTTTGGTTCAATAACACACTCGATGTCAGCCAGCTATCATTTCCACGCGCGTTCGAGATTTGGTGCAACCAGTCCTCAGATGTTCCATATTGGTCTTGTTCCAGAGTTCGAATATTCGGCTGCAAACCAGCGATAAAATCCCAACCTGGCGCATCAAAACCTGGACTCATTCCTAAAATACTGGAGGTCGGCGTAAAGCCAGGGACTAGTGTCGCCAAGTCTTCTGAATAACTGGCTCGTGCTTTTCGGATCATCAGTAGTGGACGAATCAAGCTTCGCTCTAGCTGACTGACTTCTCGCTCTTTCTTCTCTTCTTCGTCACCTTCTTTGTCTTTGCTATTCGACGGTCTCCGTGTTCGAGTCGTTCGTCCAGTCCGTCCGCGTCGTCCTGCTGGTCGATTAATTTGTTTCAGATAGCCCCATTTATCGTAGAGTTTATCAAAACTTAAATCGGCAGTGACTTGTCGACGATTCCCATTGGAAATAGTGTTTCCCAATCCTAAATCTTCTACATTCAGTGCCGCCGCTCCCCAATTGTAGTCTGCGGAGTATTGCGCTCTCGCGGTGACCCAATCCAAGAATGGAATGGATCGTGTAGGTAGGGTAAAGTTGACATTTAGATTGTGTCCATAATTTTTTGGACGACCCAAGTTGCCGATATTCGTTAAGATACTATCGCGGATGATTCCCTGAATTTGGTCATCACTGAAATCAGGGAACTGTTCTCGAAGTTCCGTTTCATTTGGCTCATCAATGACGGAGAAGTTCTGCGCACTAAAGTTCATCTTTAAGGCACGCGAAAAGTCCCACTGCACATCGTATGTTCTGTCCCACGTAAACTGTTTGTTGTAAAAGGTAGAGAACACTGGATCGAGATCCGTAAAGCGGTAGCGAGTTTCTGCTACTTCGCGGTACATGGTCGTACTGAAGGCAAATGAATTCGGTAATGGACTAAAGTTTAAGTCGCGCAGTACTTTCAAATAGTCTTTGTCTGGCAAGTTTTTGAATGGCTCAATCGGGCGCAGTGGCAACGCGTAGGTGTAATCCAAGGTCGCCTGATGATTTTCATTGCGGTCGTATTCGATGAGCGGATCGGTCGTTTCTGCTTCTGTGTAAGCATACGATGCACTAAAATTGGAAACATCCCACGGCATCGGTGGTGCATTGGACGTTCGCTCTTTTCCAACATTGTTTAAACTTACCGTCTTAATTGTATTCACTTCCTGCGCTCGCTCCTTGATTTCTTGTCGCTCCTCTTGACTATCAGCTAGGGCTAAGTTTTCATTTAGTGGTATGTCTAGATCATATGGATCGAATTTCGGACGAGTTGTGGTACGCGAATAGGCAGCATAAGCTGGCAGACGAACGCCCCAATCGGCTGGCAAAAATCGACTCAATTCCAGATTGGTGGATACATCAAAACCTGCAATCTGGTCTAACGAACGCTCATCCAACTGCTCGTCCAATGCTCCAAATCCAATACTGCTAAAGTTTGCCGATGCACTGATATTTCCGAGGTCTGCCAGTTGCATATCCAAACGCGCCAAACCTGCGACACCACCTTGCTCATTCAGTCCTTGCAGACGCAACTCATTCGCCCATATTTCAATACAATGATCTTCACGATCAGGGCTTTTTGGATTTCGAACACCAATCATGACCGTCTTCACATAACCCAAATTTGGGTTTCCTCTAATCTTAATGACATGTCCTTCCTGTAGTCCTTGTGGTGTGAAACCGCTATATTCTTCGCCTAAAGGGGTGTTGCTCTGATTTCGTTCAATTTTAGCATCAATCAACCAGTCTAGGTTAATATCAAACTCATTAGAAGGTTTCCACAGTTGCTCTCGATATTGCAGTGTGGCGGCTACCCCCGGTGTAGGTACTACGCCTATGGAATCCAGAGTCGTCAAACTCAATGGAATTTCATATTCGTAATAATTGTTAATAAAGTCACTGCCCAATCGAATAAACGCCGTCACATCTCCATCTTCCAGTTCTGGATCACAAAACACATCATCCTCCGCATCATCACACTCTGCGTATCCTACATTTTCGGCGTGGACAAACATCTTCATCCGTTGGTAGTTTCGTAGGTCAATATTCAATGTTTTGTAGACACCTCTCGCATCTCCATCGGCTAAATTTCTTACTTCTAAAGATATAGACTGCTCATTTTGCAAGCCTTGAAAGACACCAATGTTTTGCTCTCGTTCGATACCACTTGGCAGGTCATACGGGAATGGACAACGTCCTCCGTTTTCTTCAATATTGACCGCATTCAAGTTAAAAGCAGTTGGAAAATCTGGAGTGACCAAAGAGTCCTGCGCCAAATCTTGCTGATAGATACGCCACTGTTGACGCACTAGTTCCATGCGTGCAAAACGTAAAGTCGCTTGCTCTTCAAAATCACGCAAATACATTCGAACAAAACGCACCGAACGCAAATCCTGAATACCGCCAATACTTTTGCGCTGAATATCATCTACAGGAATGCGCATTCTGTACCAAATACGTCGACCGGTTGGAGTGTTGACTTCGCGTTCGTCGGTGATATAGCGATTAGCAGCCACTCGTCCATTGCCACCAGGTCGTAGTGGGATACGATATTGGAAGTAGGCTTCGGACTCATTCAGCGTATTGTCTTGATCTAAGTCTTCCGCATCTGGAATGTTAGTCGCTGAACGCAATCCACCTTGTCCTTGCTGAGAGGCTTGCGAGTTCCCTTGTTGATGATTAAATCGCTCATATCGCTCTAAAATAGGCGTATCATCGTCGAAGCGATCATTCAAATAGTGAATAAAGTCATCATTGGCAGGATCTTCCAAAATCTCCTGACGAGCCGCTCCATTTATGCCACCTAGACGACTCAAAAAGTCTGCATACTTTTCGCGCTCTCCTTCGTTCTCCAAGCCATCCAAACCAACATCTTGCGCCGCACGAGCTGCTGGATCAATATCGAAGGCGTTGGTTACTTGTTGTGTTAATGGTACATTCGACCATTCGGTTTGTGTGGTTCGACGATCAGGGTTATTTGGACTGGGTAGTCCATTTTCAAAGAACTTACGGGAATCGCGTAAAATGTCTTCTGAAATGTTTCCTAAGTCTAAGTACAAGTCGCCACCCGTGCTATTACCTGGCAGAAAACCACCATTGCCATCGGGAATATCTAAGAATGGACTTAACATCCAAAATTCCACGAACTGCACGTTCGCCTGCTCAAAATTATTGATATTGATGGCGCGCATGATACCACCCCACCTTGTTTCAGGGTCTTCTAATCGTCCAGAAGAGGTAAGTCCTTGAGAAATACCTGGATAACCGCCAGGCACATCAAAGTTGTACGGACCTCGTCTGGTCGGTTCAAAGTTCAAATCAAATGTAAAAATATTCGTCAACTGACCTGGTAGCACGGTTCGGTTCGGGAATACTTCAACGACTGGAATGGTAGTCGTATAGGGATTGGGATCGTCACTTGGTGCGTTCGCAAATCCACGATCATTTTGTAAAATAGGATCAATCCGATACCAGTTCAATAATGCTCGATTCGCTCCATAACGGATGTCATTTATCAAGTCCGCTTCTGGGAAAAGATTTCGACCAGCATCGCGTGTTCCCTGTGGTACACTCGCGATCACCCAAGCATTGGCAGGCTGTCGTAAGTCAATTCCACTCGCACTTCCCTCAAAGTCATCTAAGTACAAAATACCACCTTTGTCCTCACCAGCGTTTTCGTTGATCGCTTTTGGGTGACCAGGACGGAGTGCTGCCGCTTCCGCCATCAAGGTAATACTCGATGGTGCTTTGGTGTCAATCAGCGGAATTTTATCCACAAGGCGAGTGATCCAAGGTGCTTCGGCACTATAATTTAAGTCTAGTCCGTATATTTTGTTATTGATTGGGTCATCTCCGATATTCACTTTTGGAGTAAATGGTCGCTCTAGCAACTGCAAATACGTACCTCCAAGCACAAAATTTTCGCTAAACTTATAATCGGCTCGAAGTCCGACCATTGTTTTAGTCTGAAATCCAAAGAGCGCATTGTTTTCAAAAGAGACGTTGACAGGAATACCTGAACTCAGGTACGCATCATTTAGAATACGAATACGCCCGATATTGTAGTCAATTTCATAATCAATACCTTCTCTTAAGATCTGTCCACCTGCACGCACCGTCACCGAACCAGGCGGAATATTGAATGCACCCAACGAAATCTCTGACGACACAGCGGAACGATACTGTCCAGCAATAGAAAAGCGGTTCAATTCAGGAAACTCTCTGGCGAAAATAACCGTCGAATCGTATAATTGTGGATAAACAAACAAGGCTTCATCACCAGTTACAATTTGTTCTTCTAAGTGGTCACCAAATGGTTCTAGTACTGGAAACATAACACGACCAGTACGCGGATAAATTGTTAAACCTGGCACAAAATCGAATACACCATCTCGTCCTGGATCACCTTGTACATTGAGTTCATCTAAATTGAATACTTGAATCAGCGGTCGACCTTCTAAATTAGTCGCTGGTAAAAAACGCTTACGTCCTCGCCCTGGATCACTAGCTGTCTGATTGCTATTGACACCAGTATCTTCATAATAAACATCCAATTTGAAATCTTTACGATCTACTTGGTATGCCCCGATGTTGTAGAAGTTTTTCATCATCAAATCCCAAAGTGGAATATCAACACGTGGCGTCGTACTTTTTAGCATTTTAACAAATAATACTTCCTGTGCAATCTCTGCGGTATCTGCACTGACACCCGTAGCAGGCGCATCATTGTATAACTCTCCTACTTTATACGTTTGCCCGTTGTAAGAATATTGAAAGGCGACGCCGAGAACTTGATCTTGCTGTAGGTTGACATTTAAAGAGATGAATCCCAATTCTGGATTGATGGTAAATTCCGTTCCTTGTCGCAAACGACGCGCACTGACCTTCTCGAAATCTTTGGACTGTTGTAAGCCAAACTGATTTTGTAAAACCGCCACCGCCCGATCAATTTGACGCACATCTTGTCGGGCTTCGATTCGAGAATATAGATTGTTAGCATCGTTGTTTGGCAAGATAAAATCTTGATTCAATACGCCACTTGAAATTCCTCTTGGTGCGTTGGGGTTGATGCGTACTCGTTCGGGATTGGTCAAGACATTTGCTTCTCCTAAATCCGATAGAGCGATAATATCACGCGGTCCAGGTTCTCCCTCTCGCGCGGTTACGTTTCGGTCGTTAGTGACCCAAACGTCGATTTGTTCAATGGTGAATAAACTTAGGATTTGAGGGAGGTTTTCTAGATTGTCGTTGAAAGTATTTCGGTTGAAATAGGAGAGTAAGAAGTGGCGATTTTCATCGTATTCATCAGCAAAGACTTCGTATTCTTGTAGTTGGCTGCCACCTTTGATCTGGATTTCTTCGCGCTCCGATTTTTGTTGTGAGGCAATACCGGTAATGTAGAATCGTCCGAATTGTAATTGTGTTTTTAGCCCAAATAAGCTTTGCGCACCTTGAATCAATGTCCCGTTCAAGGGCAATGTCACGTTACCTGCTTCTATCGTTTTGATGATGTCGTCTTCACTGAACGCATCACTTTTGTACTCCAACTTCATGATTTGGCGATCAAAATCAAAGGTTGCTTGTGAGTTATAGTTCATGTTCAAGTTCAACTTCTCCCCAATGCTTCCTTGCACGTCAATTTGAGGTACCATGTTGAATAAAAACTGCGGAGGTGGTCGCTGCTGCCGCTCCGTCAAGACTGGATTTTCGATCACCGAACGTTCCAATCCAAACGTCAAATCAATACTTCCCTGCGGACGAATACTCACTTCCGAACCGCCAAATAAGCGATCCGCTAAATTCTTCTCAATATCTATTTCTCCCAGTGGATTATCAGGATCAATGTTGAGCATATTTGCCAGTTGGTCGCCCCGCCGCACTCGATTATTTTGTGCCGTAGAAGAGATTTTCTGAAAATAACTCTCCTGCTGTTGTTGCTGCTTGTAGTCCAAATACTCATCAAAACTCATATAAGTTGGCATCCGAAAATAGTCGTCTCCGATGCGCTCTGTAATGATGTATTGATTCGTTTCTGGATCGTATTCTACCTCTTTCTGTATGATACTTGGATCCGCCAAATCGAACGGATTCGTCGATGGGTTGTTAATATAGTCATCATAGCGATCTTCCAGCGGAATGGTATCCTGTGTCACAACAGGATGATCGCTATACGGACTAGGTGGAGACGTACGGTTGGCTAACGATTGGTAAGTCAATAAAGCAACTAGCGGTAGCAACAAAGCGATAGATATTCTTTTAGATGTCCATCGTAGTGAAAGTCGTTGCCACGTAAGGAGTAAAGTCCTTTTTTTCATAACTGAATGATAAAGCGTTTCTGTTACTGCATTGGTCAACTTGCGAACGAACAAAGTTGAACCAGTGAGACGTGCGAAAATTCAAACGTTCATTTCCATACAAATCTGATACAGACACGCGACTTTAAATCACCTTTCTGCACCTAGCATAAAAACGAAAATTGGCTGTTGCTCAACAGCACAAAACTAGATCAGGTAAATGCGTAGTTTATCAGATCACTATACGGCAGATCATTGTAGTTGAATAACTATCTTTTACTAGAATTAATTTGCACTGGGTTGATAGTTGTCAAATGATTGCCAGTTTACTTGTAATCAGTTTGTTTGAAAGGAAGATTAACTCAGCTGACCTAATGCCAATTTGATGAGTTGTTCTACGCTTCCGATGTTGGGTTGTTCTTTGAATGCTCTGTTGAGTGCTTTTTGGATTTGAATTTTGTTAAATCCAAGCGCCAACAAAGCAGATAACGCCTCCTCACGGAATGTATTGCTTGCAGGTGAGCCAGAAAGTATATCTCCTTCGCCGGAGTCTTTCAGAATTTTGTCTTTGAGGTCTAAAATAATTCGCTTCGCCGTTTTCGGACCAATACCTTTTACTTTACTAAATGCGCGGTCATTTTCACCGACTATTGCTCCTCGTACTTCTTCTGGTTTCATGCCAGATAAGACAACTTGTGCCGTATTCGGACCAATACCAGAAACGGAAAGTAGTTGCTTGAATAGGTTGCGTTCGCCATCGTTGGCAAATCCATACAGCGTGTTACTGTCTTCTTTGATGTGCTGATAAATCAGAATTTTGACATCTTCCAGTTTTTCAATCTCTGCGTAAGTATTCAAACTAATATTGACATGATACCCGATTCCTTGATTATCGACGACGATGAAGGTTGGTGTTTTGTAAGTAATCTTTCCTTTGATATAGGTAATCATGTATGTTATTTGTTTATCTATTGGACGTACGAATGAATTCGTACGCTTCGGGTGTGGTTTCGTTTCCTAAACTCAATAACGGTTCTCCCCCTCGAAGCTCTCCGTTCTCTCTAAATTCTCGAAATTCTATCTCTTCTCCCCCATTTGCTGCCTTTGTTGAAACTGATTCAAACCACATTCTAAGAAACGCTGATAATCCTCTTTATTCGGTGTATAGGCAACGGGTGTATTCAGGACTTCCCCATCTGGAGAAAGTAGTACATAATACGGCTGCGATTGCCGATCAAATTCAATCAATTGAAAATCTGCCCATTTGTTTCCTACCGTTCGACGCGTTGCACCGTCTATTGGAGACGCGTAAGCTTGCTCCAATTCTTCGCGATCATCTACATATAAAGAAACTAATACATAGTCATCCCGAATCAATTCGTACACCCCATTTTCGCCCCATACATTGTCTTCCATCTTTCGACAGTTTACGCAACCATGTCCTGTGAAGTCTAGCAAAATAGGTTTGTCACTTTCTTTTGCCTCTACCATTCCTTCTTCCAGATCTTTATAGCACTCTAAATTCAACGGGCAATCGTTCGGGTAGACATAACTATGTCCCGCAGGTGGCGCAATTCCACTTACTAACAAGGGTGTTTGAAACGTTTTTGCTACCTCGCTATATCGGAATCCAGCAGCTAGATAAACCGCTACTCCTAAGAATAGTACACTCAGTACAGTTTTTGATGTTGTCTTTGCAGGTCGCGTGTAATTCACAGGAAACTGTAACAGACCTAAAAAATAAGCACTAATTCCTAATGCACAGATCACCCAAACTCCTAAAAATAGCTCGTAAGGCAGTATTTTCCAGCCCATCGTCAAGTCGGCTACCGACAAGAATTTTAACGCTAAAGCCAATTCGACAAAACCTAAGGTCACTTTGACATCGCTCATCCATCCGCCAGATTTGGGTAGTGAATTAAGCCAAGAGGGAAAGGCAGCAAACAAGGCAAATGGCAAAGCTAATGCTACAGAAAAGCCCAACATACCGACCAGTGGACCTACGGGAATACGCCCTAATATGGTCGCTCCACCGCCTGTTGCCGTCTCTACTAATAGTGTTCCGATAATAGGACCTGTACAAGAAAAAGAGACCAGTGAAAGGGTGAATGCCATAAAGAAGATACCTAAAAGTCCTCCCTTATCTGACATACTTTCTGTCTTGTTCGCCCAACTACTAGGTAAGGTGATTTCAAACAATCCAAAAAATGAGAGTGCAAATACGATGAATAGAATGGCAAAAAAGATATTGAAGGTAGCATTCGTTGATAACAGATTCAGCGCATCTGCACCGAATATACCTGTAACTAACATTCCTAAGAGGACATAAATAACAACAATCGACAATCCATAAATGACTGCGTTACGAATCCCACTCCCTTTATTGACGCTACTTTTCGTAAAAAAGCCAACAGTCAATGGAATCATTGGAAAAACGCAAGGTGTCAACAAGGCCAGTAAACCTCCAATGAAGCCCGCCACGAATATCCATGACAAACTAGAGGATTCTTCTACAGAGACGGTACTCATACCACATTCTGCATCGCTATTTTCCTTGTTGATGGAAATGTTCGATAAGGGATACGCTACTAAGTCGGTATTCGTATTCTGAACGATTGCATTTTCAGAAAAAGAAAAGGAGAAGTCAATATCTGTTGGTGGTAAGCACTGCTCATCGTCGCAACACATAAAAGTTAGGTAACCCGTAATGGCTTTGCTCTTATCTGTAATTTTTACCTTTTGTGTGAAATAGGCTGGTCCTTTAACGAATTTGATGACATTGACACCAAACACAGGATCCATGCCATCTTTAATTTTTCCTTTCTCCTCTGCTTTTCCAATTAGTTCATAATGATCGCCAAGTTCAAACTCAAAATTTGTGGGAACAGGACCATCATCTGGTGATGTGAACTGGGAATACAACGTCCAACCGTCTTCAATCTCCGCTTTAAACTTTAACAGATAGGTATCATCCGATAACTGTTCAGTATCCCAAGACCATTGCACAGGACTTTTCCCTCGCTGGCTATACAAATTAATAGAAGCAAAAAACGAAATCGCTAGAAGTAGAAAAAAACGCATGCTATTCTTATGTGAAGAGTAGAAACTAATAAGCTAAAGAAAACGCAGTAAAACTAGAGTGATATGGAAAACTCAACATCTTCTGGAGGTAAGCACTGCTCATCATCACAAGTCATATACGTCAAGTAGCCTTTAATAGCACCACTCTTATCAGATAACTTTACCTTGTGAGTAAAGGTAACTGTCTTTCCAAATTTGATCAAATTCATACCGAATACTTCATCAAATCCTTCTTTCTTATAGCCTTCTTCTGTTCCTTTTCCCAATGTTTCTACATTCTCAAATTCAAAATTCGTCGGAATAGGTCCATCATCTCCTAAGAATTGAGAGTAGATATACCAACCGTCTTTCACTTCCGCAGTAAAAGTAACTTCGGCTACATCATTACTAATCTTCTTAGCATCAAATGTCCAATCAACTGTTGATTGAGCAGTCAAAAAAGAACCAATAAACAGTAGCGAAAATGCAAATAAAAAGGACTTCATAGATATATATTTTTCTACTACAAAAATAGAATCTGCTTGCTGTATGGTGTGTAAAAGACCAGTTAATAAGAAAAGATTAACAGCAACCTACCAACAAAAAAAGCCCATCATGACTAAGTCAGATGAGCTTTTAGTTGTGTTTGG
>CAYLPW010000088.1:0-17876 GCA_964385665.1 uncultured Saprospiraceae bacterium | reverse complement strand
AGGACAATGCTTTGCGATCCTTGCGAAAAACCTTAGTGCCTTTGCGGTAAAAAAAACTTCTAAATCGCTAAAGAAAGCTTACAAAACCTCCCTACGCAACCACCTCCTCCGCAGACTTCCTAAGCTAAGACAAATCCTTCTCTACATTCATTCGCTATTCCAGTCTTCAATAGTTAGCTTTGCGGAATTTTACGAATACCTTCTCCGTTTCAATCAGCAATAGGAATCAATAGCATGGAATATACACCAGGAACAATAGAAGCCAAATGGCGCAAACAATGGGCAGATAGCAAATTGTACGAAGTCAATAACGAAAGCGACAAACCGAAGTATTATGTACTCGATATGTTTCCGTATCCATCAGGCGCAGGCTTACATGTGGGGCATCCGCTAGGCTATATTGCTTCCGATATTTACAGTCGCTACAAACGCTTAAAAGGTTTCAATGTCCTACATCCAATGGGCTTTGATGCTTTTGGACTACCAGCAGAACAGTATGCGTTAGATACTGGCATCCATCCTGCCGTCTCTACTGATAATAACATTGTACGCTACAAAGAGCAGTTGAACAATTTAGGGTTTTCCTTCGATTGGAGTCGAGAAGTACGGACTTGTGATCCAGAGTATTACAAATGGACACAGTGGATTTTTACGCAATTGTTTGACTATTATTACGATCAAAAAGAAGACAAAGCACTGCCGATCAGTGAATTAGTAGCTAAGTTTGAGCAGAATGGAAATGTCGATGTCCAAGCGGCAACCACTCAAACAGAAGACTTTAGCGCGGCAGATTGGAAAAGCATGTCCGAAAAAGAACAGCGCGATACCTTAATGAATTATCGCTTAGCCTATCGCGAAATCGGCTACGTGAATTGGTGTGAAGAACTGGGAACAGTTTTAGCGAATGACCAAGTAAAAGATGGCGTCTCTGAGCGAGGTGCTCATCCTGTCGTTCAAAAAGCTATGCCTCAATGGAATTTGCGCGTCACTGCCTATGCAGAACGAATGTTAGATGACCTTAATGACATTGAGTGGTCGAATGCATTGAAAACGATGCAGCGTAACTGGATTGGTCGTTCGGAAGGCGCACAGTTGTTTTTCGACATTGAAAATAGCGACGCACAAATTGAAATCTACACGACTCGTCCCGATACGATCTTCGGCGCAACCTATATGGTATTGGCTCCAGAGCATGAGTTGGTGGAACAGCTAACCACCGACGAGCAGCGCAAGGATGTTGACGATTACCTGACCTATGTGCAAGCGCGTTCCGAAATAGATCGAATGTCGGACAAACAAGTGACTGGCGCGTTTACAGGTGCGTATGCCATCAATCCATTTACCAAAAAGCGCGTTCCGATTTGGATTGCTGAATATGTATTAATTGGCTATGGAACTGGTGCGATCATGGCCGTACCGAGTGACGACGAACGCGATCAGCGATTTGCGACAAAGTTTGACTTGGAAATTATTCCAGTCGTTGACAAAAGTGATTATCCAAATGCCACTCTAGATGATAAAATTGGCAAAATCATTAACTCTGACTTTTTAAATGGAATGGAAGTCAAAGAGGCGATTGTCGAAATCACAAAACGCATCGAAGACTTAGGAATTGGTCGAAAGCAGATCAACTACAAACTACGCGACGCTGGTTTTAGCCGTCAACGCTATTGGGGTGAGCCGTTTCCAATTGTTTACGACGAAAAGGGCTTTGCTCATGCAGTCGAGTTAGAAAACTTGCCAGTTGTGTTGCCAGAGACAGATGACTTCAAGCCTGGGAAAGGGGGAAAGTCGCCCTTATCTCGGTTAGCGGATT
Source organism: uncultured Saprospiraceae bacterium (assembly GCA_964385665.1). Classification (GTDB taxonomy): domain Bacteria; phylum Bacteroidota; class Bacteroidia; order Chitinophagales; family Saprospiraceae; genus JAAUTG01. The sequence continues at coordinate 16,060 of CAYLPW010000088.1, read as the reverse complement.
GGGTAAATTTAGAGAATGGTTATACGCGCGAAACAGACACGATGCCAGCGGTGGCGGGTTCGTCTTGGTATTATTTACGCTATATGGATCCGAGCAATAGCGAATCCTTAGCCAGCCCCGATGCCATCAACTATTGGCAAGATGTCGACTTGTATATTGGCGGAGCCGAACACGCCGTGGCACATTTGATGTACGCCCGTTTTTGGCATAAATTTTTATACGATTTAGGAAAAGTCCCGACCGTAGAGCCATTCAAGAAGCTCATCAATCAGGGAATGATTCAAGGTGTGATTGAATTTGCTTACTACCACAAAGAAAGCGGCAAATTCATCAGTGCAGATGCTATCGAATCGTATGATGAAAAGGAATTGGCACTCATGCCAGTACATATCGATTATGTCAGTGATTATGGAAGTGAAGATTCCTATTTGAGTGCAGAAGGAATTGAGCGATTCAAAAATTGGCGACCAGAGTATAAAGAAGCGGAGTTTGTATTAGCAACAGGCAACGACCGCTTTTTGACGAAATCTGAAGTGGGCAAAATGTCCAAATCCAAGTTTAACGTCATCAATCCAGATGAAGTCGTAGAGACCTACGGCGCAGATGTTTTTCGGATGTACGAAATGTTTTTAGGGCCCATCGAAGCTTCTAAACCATGGGACATTCAAGGTATTAGTGGCGTCTCGAAGTTCATGCGTCGCTTTTGGGAGTTGTTTTTCAAGAACGGCAAGTTCGAACTTAGCGAGGCTGAACCCACCAAAGCGGAATTGAAAATTTTACATGCCACGATTAAAAAAATAGGTGAGGACATCGAGCGATTTAGCTTTAATACTTGCGTGAGTGCATTCATGGAAGCGACTAATGAGTTGCGCAAAATAAAGTGTAACAAAGCGGCTGTTTTGCGTCCAATGGTTATTCTGTTAGCTCCTTTCGCGCCTTACACGACTGAAGAGTTGTGGCAATTGATGAGCGAAACGAATAGCGTTCACCAAGCCGATTTTCCTGACTACAATGAAGCCTATCTGAAAGAAGACGAAATCGAATATCCCATCAGTATCAATGGCAAAAAACGAGCGACGGCTGTCTTTGCGACGGATGCCACGAAAGAAGCGATTGAACAAGCGGCTTTGGAATTAGAACCCATTCAAAAATGGTTGGAGGGCAAGACAGTACGGAAAGTGATTGTTGTGCCGAAGCGGATGGTGAATATTGTGGTAGGATAGGGTCAGTCGTGTTGTGTGAAGATCATAGAAGAATCTTTTGTGAGATTTTTCCTATAAACAAAAAGCCATTCAGTGCACTTTAGGAACGAGGATTTAATAAATTTACCCCAAAAGCTTTTGAGGTAAATTTGATTGTTTCACGTTGCTCACCGAATGGCTTTTGTTATTTGTTCGATCTAGTTTAGCGTCTACTCCCGAAAGCTTTCGGGATAAAATCTAACGTCTAAAAAGACTAATGTGCCGTCGCCATCACCACCTCCTTTCTACTACTTCTCATCCAAAAGAAGAGAACGGCAAACAGCACAATTAGAATGATCGGAAAAATAGTCAGTGTACTTAGCGTTTCTTGACCAGCGTACAAGTCGGCTGCGCCTGCGGTGAGTCCTTCAGCTTCGGCGGCTGCTCGATTCGCTTTAATCCAACCACCTGTCACAGGCTGCACCAGACCAGACATGAACATACCCATGGCGCCAATGATGGATAAACCTAACGCCCCACTTCGTGGAATATAATTAGCGACAAAACCAACCATATTTGGCCAGAAGGAAGCGATACCTAATCCAAAGACGATCACCGAAACATACGCCATCGCACCTGTGGAACGACTCAGCATAAACAAGCCAATAGTTGCCAAAACGGCTGATACCAAAAGCAATCCAGGAATCGTAAACGCTTTCACTGCAGCACCACCGAAGTAGCGCACAATCGTCATCACACCAAACGTCAATGCCAAGAGCAACATTGGTTGCGCTCCACTTTCTACTAAGGTAATTTCTACCCACTGATTCGGTGCGAACTCAGACATCGCCGTCAAGCCCATGCAGACAAGCATGAAGAGAAAAAGTGGCTTTAGCATCGCAGATAGGTTGCTACTCAAGTCCGTTGACTCTGCTACTTTAGCAGAAGGCCATTTGACGCTCCAGAATAAGAAAGCATAAATGATCGTTGGAATTAAGATGATGCCTACTTGAACTTGCCAGGAAATGCCTTCCATGGCAAACCCCAGCAAACTACCAATGAAAATACCACCAGGAAACCACATGTGAAAACGGTTGAGCATGGTACTCATTTGGTTGCCCTCGTAGGTGTCAGCAATCATTGGATTACAAGCGGCTTCTGTACACCCGTTTCCAATACCAATGAGTAAGGTTGAAACCAATAAAACGCCATACGCCCCTCCTCCAAAACTAGGTGCGGCGATGGTCAGAAGAATACCGATAGCATGTGCAAAAACCGCAAACTGCATGATTTTTTTCCCACCAACAGTATTATAGACTAAACCGCCAATAATCATCGAAATGGGAAAGCCCCAAAACCACATGGAATTGATAAAGCCTAATTTGACTTCATCAATAGCAAGTTGTGTTCCTAATTCTGGTAAGATACCAGCGCGAATGCTAAAGGAAAAGGCAGTCGTAATCAAGGCAAAGCAACTGCCGTAGAAAAGTTTTTGTTCGTTTGTCATGATTGTTAAGTCGTTTCGTTTTGAATAGATAATACAGACGTTCATCAAGTGAACTGTCCCTGAATATGTCAAAATTCGTTGCCAACTTAGCAATTAATTATAGAATCCAGAAAAAACGTTACCCCTTTTTTTGTTTGCGCTCAATTGTGAACTCGCTTGACCAGAAGATGAATTTTACTACTCACCTTCGTCACTTCCCAAAAGAACTACAAATTCGGTGCGTCGATTTTGTTGCCGTCCAGCATCTGTGTCATTGGAAGCAATTGGCAGACTTTCTCCAAATCCTTTGTATTTCAAGCGACTTGTAGCTATGCCCTTATTCATTAAATACTCATAAACCGCTTTGGCACGCCCTTCACTTAATTGTTGATTGTCCTCTTCCGAACCTACATCGTCAGTGTGTCCATTGATCTGAATACGTAGATTAGGTTGATCGACTAACAATTGATAAAGCCGCTCTAATTCTGTCGTAGAGGCAGGTGTGATCGTTGTTTCATTGGTGCTAAAAAAGACATTCTTCAAGATGATAGGTCGCGCTTTTCCCTCAGCGGCTACTTCCGTCGGAATAGGTTCTAACAACACTTCCAACACAAAAGCCTCATCCGCTTCCAACTCTTCGGATAGCGCGAAATTTTCAGAATGAAATAGATAGCCTTCGGCACTTACATTTAACGCGTAATCTGTGCCAACAGGAAGTGTATTCAAAAATGTACCTTGCTCATTCGTGTAAGCTGTACTATGTAATTTGGAAGAGGCTAAATCAGTAATTTCTGCCTTCGCATTTGGGATACGCTGTCGAGTGCGCGCATCTCGCACGATGGCACGCACATACGTGATCGGCGATGGTCGCGCTGCTTCTGGCAATTGAAAGGTGTAAATGTCTTCGCGTCCGCCGTATTCAGGTGGCCGTTGATTGCTCGTGTAGTAAGCAGTTCGTCCATCCAGCGCGACAAATAGTGCGCCTTCATTGGCTTTCGTATTGATGGGGTAGCCTATATTTTCTGGTTCGCTCCAGCTACCATCCGCCTGCTTTCGGCTGACAAACAAATCGAAACCACCCATGCCAGGATGTCCTTTCGACATGAAATAAAGCGTTTTTCCGTCAGCATGAATAAAAGGGGATTGGTCGTCTGCACTGGTATTGATTGGCGCACCTAAGTTTTTGGGATTCCCCCAGCTGCCGTCACTTTGTCGCTCACTCACCCAAATATCGCCACCGCCTAGTCCGCCACTTCGCGCACTCTCGAAGTACAGATATTTGCCATCACCACTTAAAGATGGTTGGCGATCACGCGCTCGTGTATTGATGCGATTCCCCATATTGATCGGAGGCGTAAATTCTCCATTGATAAATTCAGAAAAATACAAATCGAAGCCACCGTAACTATCTCGACGATCACCTGCTGCAAAAACCAACAAATGTCCATCTGCGGAGACAGTCTGTGCGCCTTCATTTTGTGGCGTATTCAGCCGGCTCAAGGGGCGAGCATCTTGCCAGCTACCATCTTCATTGCGTCGCGCAGCGAAAAAGTCTTCCTGCCCTTGCACTTGTCGCGTAAAAATGAACATAGATTCATCGGCTGTCAAAGAGGGCAAGTATTCGGGAAAGGGAGAGTTGATGGCGTCTGACATCGGTTTCGGATCGAAAGGAACAGGGTTAGCGAGTAAGCGAGCAGACACACGAGACTGTGCGGCATATTGACGTGCTTGTTGTCGACGACGCTGATCGACGGGCGATTGTTTTTCGTATTCGTCGAACCAGTTGGCGGCTAAGTCAAATTGTTCTTGATCGAAAGAAGCGATACCTAAAATGTAATAGACCAGATCATTGTAGCTCGGATCAATCGCAATGGCTTTTTTCAAAGCTTGCTCTGCTGGCTCAAATTGCTTTTGATCGAAATGGATTTGCCCTTTTAGAATCCAGGCATTGATGAAGGTTTCGTTGTCTGTTAGAAGCTTATCTAATTCTTTTAATGCGTTCATGTAGTCTCCAGCGAAAGCATCATCTTTTGCCTCGTTGTAGCGTTTCGTTTCTTTTTTGCTGGCTGTTTTGAGCGTGGTGTAGGATTGAGCGGAAAGGGAAAAGGTAATGCTGACTAGCAGTAGTGTCCAAATATATTTTTTCATGGGTCTGTTGATCTATGTTGATGATGGATAGAACGTGGAATGGAGTGTTGCTATTTTAGAATATCGAACAGATGAACAAAGGAATATTGAATATCGAAGTGGGGAAAGCATTCGGCATTCGATATTCTCCTGTTCAATATTCGTTATTCCCCAGTTTCCCCCCACCGATACGTACTCAAATCAAAGCCAGCTAAATCCAATACGCGATCAATGACCGTTGCTACCAACTCTTCAAAGTCTTTAGGACGAGAATAGAACGACGGACTAGCCGGACAGATAATGCCGCCTGCCTCAGTAATCGTTTTCATATGATTAATGTGTAACAAACTATAAGGCGTGTCGCGTGGCACTAAAATCAAACGGCGACGCTCTTTGAAGATTACATCGGCAGCGCGTGTCATCAAATCATCCGAGATACCGTAAGCGATGCGTCCCATCAAGCCCATAGAACATGGACAAACGATCATGGACTCATACTTGGCGGAACCAGAAGCGAAGGGTGCCATGAAATCATTCTTTTGATAGAAGGTAAATGGATAATCCTGATAGGACTCGTCATCGAGTTCGTATTGCCAATTAAACTTGGCGTTTTCACTCATCACTATGCCAATGGCTTCCGTTTGATCTTGTAGTTGAACCAGACGATCAAATAGCACTTTGGCATAAATTGACCCACTCGAACCACCTACTCCGACGACTACTTTCTTTCGTTGCTGCATGTATTTTGAACTGATGTCCCGAAAGCTTTCGGGAGATGAACTTATGAACTGTCTTTCTAAGCTCTTCTATTTCTTGAAGCTTTCCTCCGCTTCTATAAATACTTGTTAAAAGGAAGTGGTATGAACAACTTCTCTGTAAGCAGTGCGTATTTTTACAACATAACGCCACTTTCCTCATTTCGAGAACTTAAAATAACACACAATGAAAAAAGTTTTGTTTGCGCTGACGCTATTCGCAATGGGTACTGCTTTAACTTCTTTTACTACACAAGAAGAGGAAGAAACGATCAAGTGGTATACTTGGGAAGAAGCCGTGGAATTGAATAAAGAAAATCCTCGAAAGATAGTCGTGGATATGTATACGGACTGGTGTGGATGGTGCAAAGTGATGGACAAAAAAACGTTCTCGAATGCGGAAGTAGCGAAATACGTGAACGAAAATTTTTATCCAGTGAAGTTCAACGCGGAGCAAAAGGAAGAGGTTCAATTTAATGGACACACTTTTAAGTTTATCGCGCAAGGACGACGTGGCGTGCATGAATTGGCGTATTCGCTATTGGAAGGTAAGTTGGGCTATCCTTCTATCGTTTACCTAAACGGAAAAATGGAGCGCATCTTGATTTCTCCAGGTTTTAAAGAAGCTCCTCAGATGATGAAAGAATTGACGTTCATTGCGGATGAAGTGTATACGTCGAAGTCTTGGGAGGAGTACGCTGCTGGGGAGTAGATTCGATTTGTAACAGCATCATTTTTTTGAGCTATGGTTTTCAATGAATCACGAATTACGACGGCTCGTAATTCGTGATTCAAAAAGTTTCAACGCAGTAGTGTCACACTCCCAGAGTGCGTCAGTTCCTCTCCTTTACAATTATAGATAATCCGATACAGTAGCACCCCAGGATTCACTAGCTCATTGCTATATGTGCCATCCCAACGACCACGTGGATCATCGGTCTGGAAAACGCGATTGCCCCAGCGATCATAAATCTCAAAAGAGACTAGGCTTTCGACGACAAAGGGATTGCTGATGCCATAGGTGTCGTTAGTATTATCGCCATTTGGAGTAAATGCATTGGGCAAAAACAAGTCGGAACAGTTTAAGTCTTCAGGACTCACCACACGAATGACGATGCTGTCGCGAGCTGTGCAGGTGATACTCTGGAATTCCAAATAATACGTTCTGTCACCAGCAATAGGTGGCGTGATAGTAGTGGTTGGGTTTTTTGGATCTTGTACTCCTTCTACTGGACTCCATTGAAAGCTACCAGCGCACGTATTACTGATTTCAATATCGACTTCATCACCCAAAACCAGCAGGGTATCTCGTGTTGTGATGGCATCAGGTTGTACATACAATGCGGAAACTTCTGCTTTTTCTAACGCTCGCGCATACACACGAAGTTCATCGATTGCACCTGTAAATCGAACATCTGTCGCACCCACACAAGGACTATTGGCTATACTCAGAGGAGCAGTATTTTCAATATTCGCTCGTGTACTTGTTAGTCCTTGATCGACTAAACTACCATTGATGTAGAGAAAAAATTCATTGTTGTCTCTTACCACCGCTACCTGTTGCCAACAAGCGTCAGGACTAATTTCACCGCTCAGTAAGACTTGTTTATTTGCACTTTCACTCAGTAGTGCGTTGATTGTTCTATTGAATGGATTGTAGCGAATGGAGAAGGCATTTTCACTGGTACAATTGGTGAGTTTGGACAAAATATCTTGTGTGCCAGTAAAACTTTCTGGCTTCATATAGAAGCTAACGGAAAAGTCGATTTGATTAAACTGACTGTTAATAGCACCTGTGAAGTTGATACGATTATTCGTGCCATCCAATACGATGGCATTGCCAGAAACACCGCAGTCATATTCAGGATTGCCTACCTCGATGGCCTCTCCTCCTACTGTAAAGTCATCGAAAGAGTAATAGAATTCGGTTTGCGCAAATAGAACGATTGGAAAACTGAAGAGTAAAATCAACCACTTTGTCATGGACTGTATTTATTTAATTTTTGCTAACCTTGTACCAACGTTGCGCATCAAACAATAGTATATTTTACACCTATTCAATGAAGTTTTCTCTCAGCCTCCTCTGTGGATTTTTGTTGTGTTGGAGTTGTCAATCGAATCCATCAAAAACACCTATTCGTATTGCCACCGCCGCCAATATGCAATTTGTGATGGAGGAGTTAGTTGCCGTTTTTGAGGAACAAACTGACGTAGAGTGTGAAGTAGTGTTGAGTTCTTCTGGAAAGTTGAGTGTGCAGATTCAAGCTGGCGCACCTTATGACTTATTTCTCTCTGCGGACGAGAAGTATCCTAAATCGGTATGTGCTGCTGACTGGTGCTTAGGGGTGCCACGAACATACGCCTTCGGACGATTGGTGCTTTGGACTAGTCTGGAGGTAGATGAAGTGAACTGGTCTATTTTGAACCAGAAGGCTACTACTTTTGTCGCACTTGCCAATCCAAAAACAGCTCCTTACGGACGTGCTGCTCAAGAAGTATTAGAGGCGAAACAACTCTGGGACACCTTGCAAGAAAAAATAGTCATGGGTGAAAGTATTGCTCAAACGAATCAGTTTTTGCTAACAGGAGCAGCGCGAGTTGGGTTGACTGCTCGATCTGCTACGGAAACTCCGCAAATGAAAAAACAGGGAAGATGGATGTTAATACCAGACGTATTTCACCAGCCCATTCGACAGGATGTGGTCTTGTTGAAATCAGCGCAACCTGATGCGCGTTTGTTCTATGATTTCTTGTTTAGTACAGAAGCGAAAGCTATTTTGGAACAGTATGGATATCTGCTACCCCATTAACAATTGTCCGTAAAAGCAGGGTTATTATGAGTCCCGAAAGTTTTCGGGGTTTACAATGATGAGTGAATTCTGAAAGCTCACTTTTATGCCTGTTAATTTTTGTGAACTCAGACTAATGACTCTCTTACGAAAGAAAAGTATATGCGATTAGCTTATGGAAGACAAGGCGTTCACTTAATTCATGTGTCCGAAGTGGAGCGTGGACAAGATGGCTTGCTCTGTCCATATTGCAATGCGGAATTGGTAGCTAAAAAAGGAAAATTGATGGCGCACCATTTTGCACATCGAAAGGAAAGTTGTTGGCAATCAGGAACATATGATTTTTTTGGATTGAAACAAAAACTACCGATCCATTTGAGTCTTTCGGATCATGCGCATTATACTTACGTAACCTATCTAAAACACAGACGGTCATTGGAGGAAAAACACATCTACTATCAGCAGCGACAACATCAAGATCAGGAGGCTATTCGTCAATTTTATTCTTACTTGAAACAGCAGCCAAACGCTAACCACGATCTGTTGCGTATTTATCTAGTAGACGAATTTGCACCCCTTCCAAATTTCAATTATCCCAAAAAAATCTACTTCGCGCTTAAAAATTATCATAGTCAGCGGCATCAATTGCAAGAATTAAAGACTAAACTAGGGTATTTTCAAATAGATGCTGATCGGTTTAAGAAGTTTGCTTTGTATTTCCTCAAAGTTCAAGTAGGCACACAGGCTATCTTCTACAAAATTGGAATCACAGCACGCTCCTTACCTTTGCGCCTCACCGAAATAGAACGTGATCTGAAGTGGTATTTTCCACAATTGACTATTCATGTTTTGATGGTGTTACCCAATGCTGCTTTTCTGGAAAACTTCTTCAAACAAAAATATATGCATCGTCGCTACGAACTTGCACAGTTCACGGAATACTTTCAACTACTCCCTCACGAAGTCGATCAGATAGGCCATGAGCTTCAACAGATTCAAAAGTCGAGTAGTTATCAATCTTTTAGTTCCTAGATTTGTTTAGTGAGAGTAGACTATAAAAGGTTAGCTATTTTGATGTAAGTGAAAGCATCTTAATTCAACTATTAATAGATATGCGCTGATCTAGTCTATTGTCTATTATCTAATGCTTGCCTGCTGCAAACGACAGTCAGGTCTAAATTTTTTCCATTATGGAATTCTTATATGTATTGACGATTGTGTTTGTGGTGTTTGGTTTGTCTTTTCTATTGATTAATATCAAGGCGGTATTTGGTAAAGGTGGCTTTCGAGGCACTTGTGCTCAAAATAACGCGATGTTGAAAAATAAAATAGGAGAGTGTAGTGTCTGTGGAAAGAGTGCCGACGAAGTGTGTAAGATGCCAGAGTTGGAAAAGCAAACGTAAGCGCACTAAATGTATTATAAAAAGCTCAATATCAGCTAGTTGTGGTATTGAGCTTTCTTGCTTTATATCATTTGGTCGACCAGCCTTTCGGATCTTTCCGCCAAGCTTGCAGATGCTGTAGCTCTACGTCGCTAATGTAATTTTGCGCCAATGCTTCTGGCAACATGGCTTCATAGTTACTCAACGTTTTTAAGGGACAATCTGCTTTCTCAAACGCTTCTTCTGCTGCATCAAAACCATACGTGAAAATGGCTAATACTCCCAATACTTCCGCGCCAGCCTCACGCATAGCTTGAACAGCTTTTAAACTACTACCACCCGTCGAGATCAAATCTTCGATCAGCAACACGCGTTGTCCTGCTTCGATTCGTCCTTCGACTTGATTTTGTTTGCCGTGTGCTTTCGCTTTGGAACGAACGTAGGCAAACGGTAGTCCCAATTTGTATGCCAGCAACATACCATGTGGAATACCTGCCGTAGCGACTCCTGCGATTGCTTCGACATTTTTAAATGGTTTGGCTAGACTCACAAAACCATCTGCTATCCCTTCCCGAATAACTGGATAGGCTAAAGTAACGCGATTGTCACAGTAGATAGGTGACTGAATGCCTGATGCCCAAGTAAACGGATTTTGTGGATTCAATTGAATCGCATTTATTTGTAGTAGCCATTGTGCTGTTCGAGAAGCTATCGTTGCCATATTTTTTCTTTTTATCCAACACTAATTATTCGCACGAATGTACAAAGTTTACATCAACAATACCCCCTTACAATTGCTTTCTACTGAAGAATTTGAACAGCTTTCATTTCTCTCGAATGAACGAAATTTGGTGGGACCATATGCTGGGAAATCGAAGTTTCTACTCCATTACATAGATATGTTGGAAAAAACAGATCGCTACGATTCCATCACGCTGCATACACCAGATTTGGAGCAATTAAAAGCAGACTTCAACTCGCTTTATAAAGTATTACCAGCAGCAGGCGGCTTGGTGACCAATGAATTGGGAGAGACATTATTGATCTATCGCTTAGATATGTGGGACTTGCCAAAAGGTAAACTTGAGAAAGGCGAAAGTATAAAAGAAGCTGCCGTCCGAGAAGTAGAAGAAGAAACGGGGCTGCATCATATTGAATTAGGTGACTTTATTTGTGAAACTTATCATACCTATAAAAATAAAAAAAACAAGCGTTGCCTCAAACAAACCTATTGGTACAAGATGGAAACGAAAAAGCAAAAACTATCACCACAAACGGAAGAAAATATTGAAAAGGCAGTATGGGTAAAATTAAATACCTTTTTTAAAGAAGATCGTTCGATATACCCAAATGTTCTATCGGTCATTAAAGCTGGAAGCGAATATTAGCAGTCGTAACGTATCCTAAAAAGAATGTATGATCCAAAAATAAATTTTGGATTTTAGAGTTTGGTACTTGAATTGGGAAAACTCAATTCTTGATTTTTTCTATTGCCATAGTTGAGAGTTCGATGATGAATGTGTTTTTTTTCTCATTCTATTTCGTACTCATAGTCTAAAACCGTTATTTAAGTATGTATAAGATCACACTAGTTCTTGCTCTGGCACTTTGCAGTGCTGTCTCGCTCGCTGCTCAGAATCAAGCGATGTCGTTCGCTGGAGAAGCAACCACCGTCAGCGAAGCTTCCAGTTCCTCTTTCTTAGCTGATGGAGAAGAGAATATCTACTTCATCGACTTTCAAAACTTGAACGTCAATCTAAATGCCATTGTCGTCAAAGATCAAGAAGGGAAGATCGTCTGGGAAGATAAAGTATTCGATCTGCCAGTCGATACAATTTATGAACTGAATTTGAGTGCTTTCCACAAAGGAAACTATCGAGTGGAATTGCAATCCTTTTCCAAAGTGATTCAGAAGTCGATCACCTTACGCTAATGCAATTGACAGCAGTCACCTCGCGCATATGGAGCTTAGCATACTGGATTTTTAATTTCTTTCTCTTTAAGCATAAGTTCGCGGGGTGACTACAGCTCACTCTCCTATAGCTTACTCACCTCATCAGCATCTATGCGTTATCGGCTTTTTCTTTTTATCGCCTTCCTAAGTTGCGAATCGACTCGGCAATTGGCTGCTCCTAGCATAGATAGTGCAATGGAGCAAAGCCGTTCGGGAGCTGATACAGATGTTGGAGAACGCCTGATGATCTATGAGGCTCACTTAGGGCTGCGCGTCAAAAATGTAGAAGCTGTCGCCGATACTGTATTACAGCTATTACCGAAATATGATGCTTATCTAACTGCTACAGCTGACTATCGTTACACCATCAGAGTACCTCATGATCGTTATGAAGCGTTGTTAAAAAATCTGAGCGGGCAAGGAGAAGTGGACTACGAAGATCGGTCGGCGATAGACGTAACTGATGCTTACCGAGATATTGAAGTGCGTTTAGAAACCTTAGAAAAGGCACGTCAACGCTACTTAGAACTATTGGGGCAGGCAACGACGGTTAGTGAAGTGCTAGAAGTCGAAAAAGAACTAGAGCGCGTCAATCTTGAGCTCGATAGCCTTAAAGCTAGCATCCAACGCTACGACAATCGCATTCAATACAGTCTGCTCATTCTGGAACTGCGCGAAAAAGTACAACCAGGTCCGCTAGGTTATATTGGCTTGGGCTTGTTCAAAGCTATAAAGTGGTTGTTCGTATGGAGTTAGATGCATGATTCATAAGCCATGATTCATAAGTCATCGCCTCATGCGCGTTGAATGCATCATTTTCAATCGCCAGCCATCTTTTGTCGGTACTGCTAAAGCACTTTCCAACCATCTCGCTTCGCCTACTAGTGTATCTGCTTGCACAAACTGCGCTGAATTATAATACGCCAGTTGAATCGCTTCGCCATGTTTTTCGATAGAGATATAATCCATTTTATTGATCCGTTTTGGTCGATCCACATTCTGTAGTTGTCCGCGCATATATTCTTTGATTCGGTCGTTATCCCACACTTCCCCATGTTCTAAAATGATAAAATCGTCTGTATGATACTGACTAATTTTCATAGAATCCACACCGCCCCAAAGGTCGTCGAATGCGCCTTGGATAAGGGCTTTGGCGGTTTGTTCTTCTTCGGCAGTCAGTTCTGAAGTGGAGTTGGAAGTAGGCGTTTGACAAGCGAATAGAAGAAGGAGGAGAAGGGATGTGTATTTCATAGTAAAGTGATTTTGCAAACGAAAGGTCAAAGTTAGCAATTCTCTTCTAGCCTCCACTAAAGTGAACATATTGCGTTGACTAGTTGCAGTTTAAAACAAAAAACTTAAATTTGTCAACAAATAGTTTAAAGTACCGACGACGAACAGTGAAATGAGTAAAACGATTGAATTTTTAGATCGCCCCATCGAGTACCTAAAAGGCGTAGGTCCTGTAAAAGCAGAACTATTACGTTCAGAGATGCGTATTGCTACTTTTCGAGACTTATTGTACCATTTTCCATTTCGCTATGTCGATAAAACGAAATTTCACGCCATCCGAGAAATAGCAGATGACAGTGGAGAAGTACAAGTACGAGGCGTATTGCGGCGACTGAGTGTAGTAGGAGAGGGGCGAAAAAAACGGTTGGTCGGACGACTACGAGCGAAAGATGGAACCATAGATTTGATCTGGTTTCGAGGCATTCGCTATTTAGAAAATCAGTTATTGATCGGTTGCGAATACATTGCTTACGGACGCGTTAATTCCTTTCGCAATCAGATGAGTATTCCACATCCAGAACTGGATTTGGTCAGTCTAGACAATCAAAGTGCGGCGACTTCTTTCGCGCCAGTGTATTCTAGTACCGAAAAGCTAGTGACGAAAGGGCTAGATATGAAAGCGCGACGAAAGTTGATGAAGACGCTGCTGGAAAAAATGAAGCCAGAAGATTTGCACGAGCATCTGCCTGATTATATGATTCAGAAGTTTCGCTTTCCGAACCTGTACGATGCATTGAACTGGATTCACTTTCCTAAAGATGAACGCCAACTCCAAAAAGCACAAAATCGCCTAAAATTTGAGGAGCTTTTCTTTTTGCAATTACGCTTATTGCGTCTAAAAAAATCACGACGTGATGCACTGAAAGGTCACGTCTTTCCGAATGTCGGTGAATATTTTAATACGTTTTATAGTGAAAAACTACCATTTGAGCTGACAGGAGCACAAAAGCGCGTATTGAAAGAGATTCGACAAGATTTGAAGCTGGGTGTACACATGAATCGCTTGCTGCAAGGCGATGTAGGAAGCGGAAAAACGATTGTGGGTCTAATGTGTATGTTGATGGCATTGGACAATGGTTTTCAAACTTGTTTGATGGCACCGACGGAGATCTTGGCGCAACAGCATTTTCAGTCGATTAGTGAGTATCTAGATGGTATGGACATCAATGTTGAGTTTGTCTCTGGTAGTATTGGGTCGAAAACGAAGAAGCGTAAAGCAATTTTAGAACGATTGGCTGCTGGTGAAATTGATATTCTGATTGGTACACATGCTTTAATTGAAGACCCAGTTATCTTTAAAAATTTAGGATTGGCGATCATTGACGAGCAACACCGTTTTGGAGTCAAACAGCGTGCGCGACTGTGGAAGAAAAGTCAGCCTTACCCACCGCATGTATTGGTAATGACGGCGACCCCGATTCCGCGTACGTTAGCGATGACTTTGTATGGTGATTTGGATGTTTCAGTCATTGATGAACTGCCACCTGGTCGAAAAGAAATCAAGACCGTCCATAAAAATGAAAATCACCGAATGCGCGTCATTGGTTTCATGCGCGAAGAAATTGCGAAAGGTCGCCAAATCTACATCGTCTATCCATTGATCGCAGAATCAGAAACCTTAGACCTCAAAAATCTGGAAGAGGGCTACGAAGCCATTAGCCGAGAATTTCCATTGCCAGACTATAGAGTCAGTGTCGTTCATGGAAGAATGAAGCCTAGAGATAAAGATTTTGAGATGCAGCGCTTCGTGAAAGGTGAAACTCAAATCATGGTTGCTACCACCGTCATCGAGGTAGGCGTGAATGTCCCCAATGCATCGGTCATGATTATTGAAAATACCGAACGTTTTGGGCTTTCCCAATTACATCAATTGCGCGGACGCGTCGGGCGAGGGGCAGAACAGTCTTATTGTATCCTAATGACTGGTTTCAAACTGAGCAATGAAGGGCGCGAACGCATCCAAACGATGTGCCGTACCAATGATGGGTTTCAAATTGCCGAAGCTGATTTGCGCTTGCGCGGTCCTGGTGATCTGGAAGGCACACAACAAAGCGGTATACTTCAACTGCGATTGGCGGATATTGCCAAGGACAACAATATACTGACGACCGCTCGTGAAGTAGCGACCCGTATTTTGGAAGACGATCCGACTTTGGAAAAGTCTCATCATCAACCGTTGCGCGTCTATTTGGAGAGATTTGAACGACGTATTAAGAACTGGGGGCGGATTAGTTGACGAAGAGGTATTCAGACGCCATACTACTATCATGTGGGGTGTGCTACTCAATGGTAGTCGATAGAAATATTTCGTAGCATGTTCAGCATTTAACGTCACAAAATGCAAAAAGGATTACTGAAATATTAGTTGAGTCTCTATGATTAGAGATGGTAGACGATAATGTATGTTATTCTGAAAATAATTATAAGTCAATACGATATATTTTGATCTTTATGACAGGTTATGGGAAGCCAATACTTTCACTTTTTTCCTATATACAAGTAGAAATCTGTTGTATTCTGTACTAACTGTATGGTGTATTCATTTTATAATATTAGATATAGCATGAAATGAAAAGTCACAATAATTAAAAAAATAGCAAATAATTTTTTTAATAATATAAATTATATCATATTTGTTGAAGTAAAAATAACGAACAATAAGTTTTAGAAGATCATCAATAGCAAAATAAAATATAGTTGATGCCACGTATCTAAGTCTTTTAGAAAAAGATAAATGGGTACTAAACGAACAGGTTGAACAAGCCACACTAAAAATTAGATAAATTCGCCACTTTCTGTTTGACCTAAAATACGAGCTACACCCATCTTTAATTGACGACTACCCTTGTCGAATAGTCACCCACATCAATAAGATTAAATAAAATAAACACATGCTGTTGCAAATGAGTCACTGACTTGATGTAACAACATATACACGAGTTGGTATTTCTGATAAATAGTCATGCTATGCTATCTACTTTAGGGTACGTAGCACCTGACATTGCTTTGTCAATGGACTTAACAAAGCCTTCTATTCCTATGGAATCATTTTTAAATCAATATAATTCAATAATCTATGAAAAAGACGAATTTACT
>CAYLPW010000087.1:0-18115 GCA_964385665.1 uncultured Saprospiraceae bacterium | reverse complement strand
AGTGATGTTGCCGTTGTTGAATCGAAAGTGAGCAAAAAATTAAGCGTCGGAGGTTGTACTTTCGATGGAACTTACGTTCACCAACAAGCACAACACCTATATTTCTTACTGAAGCCTATCGAATCGAATCTTGATCGTCGGAGGTTGTACCTCCGATGAAACCTACGCTCACCAACAAATACGTCACCTATACTTCTCACTTGAGCCTATCGAATCGAAGGTGCAACCTTCGACTATCCTTTACTTGAGAAAAAAACTCGATCGTCGGAGGTTGCACCTCCGATGAAACCTACGCTCACCATCAGGCATCACACCTATACTTCCTACTGAAGTCTATCGAATCAAAAGTGTACATGTCTAAGGCGTGAACCTTCAATCATCCTTTATTTGGATTAAAAAAAAAATGCCGAAAGCTCAACGAACCCTCGACATTTTTCTCTTTCCATTTTCTTCGATAATCACAACTGCTGCAATTTCATCTCATAAGCGCGAACCAAACCAGCTTGCTGCTCAATGATATTATTGAGCAATTCTAGTTCAGTCTGTAAGTTGTCTTTAAATCGTTCGTTGGCATTCGTAGCAGACTTCTTGAGCTGCTTATTAATCTCTAAAACACGCGAAATGGCTTTGTTCAAGATAATTCGTGCCTTGCCCAAATCCTTTTTCATTTTTCCTTTTACTGCATCGGTCGTTCTCATACACGCTATTAGTTTAATGAATGAAATGTGTGTTCATATCATGCGGAATGATTAAATCTAAGAGTTAAAATAGTAGATCCAATATTCAGCTCCTAAGATAACAAATAAAAATTAAATTTGGCATTATCTAGTAGACACCAAACATAGCTTACTATTTGTCTGTAATCTGTCAAAAACATTTTGATTTTCTGAAACACCTATTCTCATTGACTCAACAAAAAATACACGTCTAGTCAAACTTTTAGTAGACTCAACACTTCTATTGACAGAACGGAAATTATCAAAAGATATTATTACAAAAATTAATAGGAATGGGATTCTTAGATCGTTTTAACGCTGCTCAAAACGCAGATATAATAAACCAGTGGGAAGTGTTGGATGAGTCAGTCGCACTCGAGCAGTTGGTGGAAATCTCTTATCAGAAGCCAGTGGTCGTTTTCAAGCACAGTATTCGTTGTGGTATTAGTAGTATGGTCAAAAATCAGCTCGAATCAGACTGGGATTTTTCTGAAGAGGAGGTAGAACTGTATTATTTGGATCTTATCAATCATCGCGCTATCTCGAATGCTGTAGCCGATGAATTTGGTGTCCACCATCAGTCGCCTCAAATTATTGTATTAAAAGATGGCAAAGCAGTGTACGATACGTCGCATCATATGGTGAGTGTGCGAGCTATTCGTGAAGCGATTTAGTGCTAAAAATTGGCATCCAAACAAGCAAAATGACGCTTAAAAAAATCCACGTCATAAAGGTCAAATACCAACCATTCATTTTGCCATAATATCGATAGCTGATCTACTTCTTTAGTCCGCAATTGCTTGACCGCTTTTTTGGATAAAATAATGTCTACCTCATACTGGTACGTAGCTGGTATACCTATTTTCACTGGTGAGCTTCTCGTCAGCGTACGCATCGCTGTACGTGAATCATCCAAAAACTGAAACTGTACAGGCATTTCTGCTGCTAGGATCGGTGGATAAGTTCCTTTTGGATTAGATCGAAGGGTAATCGTCATCTTCAAAAAGTAGTGTCCGCTCGCTACATAGCTCAAGCCTGCTTCTATCGTCCATTGTGGTTGTTCCTCCAGATAATAGTACGCACTCGAGTCGCTATACTGCAATAGCGTCGTCGATTTCGTCACCCATCGCTGCCAGCCACTTTGGGTACTTTTGTCTTGGAAGGCGAGGCAGTTGGTTTGGTGTTGGGCGAATAGAAATGTACTGGAAACAGACAATAGCAGAAATAAAAGAAGTGGCTTAAACCTCATGTCAATATTTGTATTATGAAGAGAGTTGAGTTAATTGATGATAATCACCTTGCGAGTTTTATACTTCAAAAGGGCAATCTTGAGGTTACTATTCTGAGAAGTGTACCCCTAATTCAATTGCTAGTGTGTATAACAAATTGAACAAAATTCAATCTTGCTTAGTCTAAAGTTGCTATACATTTTCGTAGTCGCCGAACTTATTCGGCTGACTCTTCAGTAAACCTACCGAATAAATCGGGTGGTTACAAAACGCCAGTAAGAAGTGTAATCTGTTGTACTCATCAACATCTATAAAAGTAAGCGTTTCTTCTCAAAAAAACTGTATCTTCACCTCTCCTACCATTGGTAGCATTCAAAGCAGCTAGAAAGAAAAAGTGTAGTGTTGACGTATCCATAAAGTTGAATAAATGTTGCCAGTTTCACCTGCGAATTTAGTGAAAGTCGAAGTCGTTTTACCATTAGCGATTTCCAACTTGTACACCTACTACGTACCCGAAGAATGGGTGTCGCGTATCCAGTTTGGTGTGCGCGTGGAAGTGACGTTTGGGAAAAATAAAGTATACGCTGCCATCGTCGTCAATGCCGTGAAAGATAACGAGCATTTGAGTCGACAAGTCAAACCGATCTTGGAGATTTTGGATGACGAACCCATCATTACGCCGACGCAGTATCAGTTGTGGCAATGGCTGAGCGATTATTACTGCTGCACCATCGGGGAGGTGATGAATGCGGCATTGCCCGCCAACCTAAAAATTAGTAGTGAAACCCAAATTACTTTAGGTCCGCTCTACGATTCTGAAATGAAAGGCTTGAGTGATAAGGAATTTATCATCATGGAAGCCTTGCGCGAAAACGGCGTATTGAGTACCCAGCAGATTCGGGAATTATTGGAGCAAAAAACCATCAATAAACTCCTCAAAGGACTGCTCGACAAAAAGCTCATCTACCTGAAAGAAGACCTCAAACGAAAGTACAAACCCAAAGTCATCAAATGCGTCCGACTGACACCAGAGTATCAAGCGGAAGGCGCGATGGCAAAGGCATTTGACTCGGTGAAACGCTCTGACAAACAGACGGCTACTTTAATGGCATTGTTGCAGTTGTCGCGCACACAAGATCGTCCAGTACGCCGAAAAGATTTGACGAAAATAACAGAACGGGCAGATGCTCCCGCTATCGCTGCTTTAGTCAAAAAAGAAATTATTGAAGTCTACGACTTGGAGATCAGTCGTATTGAATCGTATGAGAACGAATTGGTGGAGACGAGTACGCTCTCCGATCAACAAGTACGCGCACTCGCCGAGATAGAAACGACCTTTGAAAAACAGCGTGTCGTCTTGCTGAAAGGCGTAACAGGAAGTGGCAAAACGCGTGTCTACACTGAACTTATTCAGCGCGCGTTGGCACGGGGTGAACAGGTATTGTATTTGCTACCTGAAATTGCCCTGACAACACAAATCGTCCATCGCTTACAGAAGATATTCGGCGACCAAATAGCCGTCTACCATTCCAAATTGAACAACAATGAACGTGTCGAACTCTGGAAGGAAGTGCAAGTGGGGAAGCCCGTTATACTAGCCGCTCGTTCAGGTGTATTTTTGCCTTTTCAAAATCTACAACTCATCATCGTCGATGAGGAACACGATCCTTCCTTCAAACAAAACGATCCCAATCCGCGCTATCAAGGACGCGATACAGCGGTTTATCTCGCCACCATTCACGATGCAAAAGTGCTACTCGGCACAGCGACTCCGTCCATCGAATCCTATCAAAATGTGGTTCGGAAGAAGTATGGTTTGGTAGAAATGAACGAGCGATTTGGTGGCATCGGTTTGCCCGATATTCACATCATCGACCTGAAAGAAGCGACGCAAAAGAAGTTGATGCAGTCCATCTTTAGTATGGAAATGATTCAGGAATTGAAGGGCGCACTAGCGAAGGGTGATCAGATTATTTTATTCCAAAATCGAAGAGGATATGCGCCCGTCCTACATTGTCAGACCTGTGGATGGCATCAAGAATGCATGAATTGCGATGTGAGTTTGACCTACCATAAATATCATGATCGCTTAAAATGTCACTATTGTGGCTTCGGCATGAGCATTCCAGAAAGTTGTCCAGCTTGTGGATCGGTCGCGTTACATCTACGCGGTTTTGGAACAGAAAAAATAGAGGACGAACTCAAAATCTACCTCCCCGATGCGCAAATCGCGCGCATGGATTTGGATACCGCACGTACCAAAAATGCTTTACTTCGGCTCATCAATGACTTTGAAGAAAAGCGCATTGATATACTCGTCGGTACACAAATGGTGACCAAAGGATTGGACTTTGAAAATGTAGGCATCGTCGGTATTTTAAGTGCCGATCAGTTGCTACAATTTCCAGACTTCCGTGCCAGCGAACGTGCCTATCAGTTGATGACGCAAGTGAGTGGTCGGGCAGGTCGTCGCAAAAAGCAAGGAAAAGTTCTCATTCAAACCTACAACCCAGGACATCCTGTCATCCGCGAAGTCATCGACAACGATTTTGATCGCTTTTTCAGTCGCGAAATTACCGAACGGCAGCAATTTGGCTATCCGCCGTTCATCCGACTCATTCGGATTACCTTAAAACACAAAAAGCCAGAGACACTCAATAAAGGCGCGCGCGTCTACGAAAAAGTCTTGAAGTCCAAATTGGGCGATTGGGTCATCGGTCCTGCGATTCCGTATGTGAGCCGCGTTCGTAGTTACTATCTATTGGATTTTGTGATTAAACTAGAGCGTGATGCGCGTAAGGTGCGCTATGCGAAGGAGGTGATTGAGTTGGCGACACGCGAGATGCGGAAGACGACGGACTGTTCGGGGATACGGGCGGCGGTGGATGTGGATCCGATGTAGGGGATTTTGAACTCCTCCATGAATGGTAAGTAGTACTTTAATTTTTGAAGCCCTATTGCTTTCTACTTCTTTGGGGTTTCCCTCGCCGATATTTTGAAATAGGTTTATTGTCTTTTGCTAATTTTTGTAAATTCACACGGTCAATTTTCAACTCCTTTACGAGCTTTC
This sequence comes from uncultured Saprospiraceae bacterium, assembly GCA_964385665.1. Classification (GTDB taxonomy): domain Bacteria; phylum Bacteroidota; class Bacteroidia; order Chitinophagales; family Saprospiraceae; genus JAAUTG01. The sequence goes on along the minus strand of CAYLPW010000087.1, from coordinate 13,100 downwards.
TCCAACTAATAGGAAGTTTTCTCCATCAGAAAATGGCGTATATAAATAAGTTCTCGATCATTAGAAACCTATTGAGGTAGACCTCTAATTTTTGGGGTTCTTTTTTAATCAACTATCATAAATCAAAACCTAAATTGAACAAAATTAAGATTGTACAACCTGATGAGTTTGAAGCTAATGAGCATTGGTATCCAAAGGCACTCAACGCTACAATTCATCCGATGATCAACTTCTTCCTGAACTTAGAACAGGAAAGAATTATCAGTAGATATTGTCATATGCACCCTACTGTAAATGGAACTAAGTTGAGGGAAGTGCTCAATTATCGGTCTAAATATTTTCTATGGGGTGGAGCCGATTTGCTGAACGTAACTTCGGCTGGAGGAAAAAGACAAATGGTGGTCATTGAAAATAATTCGTGTCCCTCCGGACAAAAGTCGATGCCTTTAATTGATGATAATCAAGAACAAGGGAGTTATCGCCTAATGGTCGAGCGAACATTCAAACCGTACTTGAAGAACCTCCGAAACAAAATAAAGGGAGGATTGGCTGTAATTTATGACAAAAATCCTATGGAAGCTTCAGGGTATGCGGAAGTCATTGCAGATGTCATGCAAGAAAAGGTGTACTATGTGACTTTCTATCAAGATGATCCAAATCCAAGAGTACAATTCAAGGAAGGGATTATGCATATTTTAGATGACCATCAAGAGTGGATACCGATCAGAGCAGCGTTTAGATACCTGACTCAAAAGCCCTGGAATAGACTGCCTCTACATTCTAAAACTAAGCTATTAAATCCAATAGTATCCTGTTTAGCTGGTGGACGCAATAAAATGGTAGCAGCGAAAGCTTATGATATATTTAATACGGAATTACAAGCGCATGGATTAAAAATTAATACTCCTGAAACGATATGGGATGTCCGTAAAGATGAAATTCCACTTTGGGTGAAGAAAATGGGAGGTCATGCAGTTATAAAAGTTCCATATAGTAATGCGGGACAAGGTGTGTATACCATTGTAACAGAGCAGGAGCTGGATAATTTTATGGCTTTAGAGTTTGATTACGATTTGTTTATCGTCCAAAGTTTAATTGGCAACTCCAACTGGAGTAGTACCACCTCCAAAGGTAAGCTTTACCATGTTGGAACGATTCCAAATAAAAAGAATCAAACTTTTGTGGCAGATATTAGAATGATGGTTAGCTCTACAGAGCAGGGCATACGTCCTTTATGCACTTATGCTCGACGCGCAGAAAAACCATTACTTGACAACATCCAAAACGGGACGGATAGCTGGAAAATGTTAGGAACCAACTTATCCTTCAAACATGATGACGACTCATGGGGAAGTGATACCAATCGCCTCATTTTGATGGATAGAAGAGACTTCAATAAATTGGGTGTAGGCTTGGATGATTTGATTGAAGCTTATATACAGACCGTCTTATCCATGGTGGCTATTGACAAAATGGCGAACACTTTAGTCAATAAACAAGGTAGATTCAGAATGAGATTGTTTAAAAGTCTGAATAACGATAAAAGTTTGTTGGACGAAATTAAATTGGATTAATGAAAACGTATACTGTTCTTATCTTGACTGACCATACTAGTCATACTAAGGGAAATTCCGTTTACTCAATAGCCGATGCTTTGTCGAAACACGCATTGGTTAGTCAATTAGATATAGCAACCAAAGGAAACTCAGCTAATCATGATTTCTTTTTGCACCTTACATCAAAAACGATTTGGGCTACAAAAGTCAAAGAAAGTTTTGAATTTTCAGAAGATGGGTTTCACTTCAAGCAAAACTTGGAGGAAGTGCCCATTTCCAAATACGATTTGATTTGGTTGCGTTTACCACCTCCTATTGATAAATCTTTTTTAGCGTTTCTAGCTCATTCTTTTCCTACGTCATTCATCATCAACAACCCTAGCGGAATATATGAAACAGGGAGCAAAGCATTTCTGATGAACTTCCAGAAAGTATGTCCTCCCATGAAAATCTGTACTTCCATCGAAGACATCGTCCAATTTAAAAATCAATTTCCAATCGTGTTAAAACCCTTTCGGGAATATGGTGGTAAAGGGATTGTGCGGATCGATGGCGAAAAGGTTTGGGTCGGCAACACAGCGATGACATTCAATGAATTCAAAAAGAATCTAGAAGGTGATGCTATTGCTTTTCTTGGCGTCAAATTTTTGAAGAAGGTAAAAGAAGGTGACAAACGCATCATCGTGGTCAATGGAAAAATAGTAGGTGCTTCCTTAAGACTGCCAGCACAAGACTCCTGGATCTGCAATATAGCGATGGGAGGAAGTTCTCATACTGCCGAGGTGGATCAAGAGGAGTATGAAATTGTCGAAACCATAAATCCTATTCTATCCGAAATGGGCGTCGTCATGTATGGAGTAGATACGCTAATGGGAGACCATGGCAAAAGAGTACTATCAGAGATTAATACGACAAGTATTGGAGGATTAGCACAGCTTGAAAAGCAAAGAGGCTTACCTGTGGTAGCAGAAGCGGTTGAACTAGTCATCCAATACTTTCTTAGGAACGTGAAACAATTAGATTAACCCCGAACCCCAAAAGCTTTCGGGGTCGGGATTCGACTTCTATTGAAAGTAGATACGTAGAATAAATAGACGCTGTCGACAAAAGTCGAACACTCCAGAAGGTCAACCTGCCCGACGATCAGGTTTACCTTGCTGTATAGATAGGCGGGTTTAATATTGAACTCAGAATTAAGAACAACAAAAATGCTAACTGACTCTAACACGAATATCGAAATAATCAAAGAACTCAATATTGATGAAGCTCCCAAAGGGGCAATTACCAGATATTGGTTGGAAATAGTAAAAGATGGAATGGGCGTTCCTGTCCATCTACCCATCATCGTTGCGAGAGGAAAATCCACAGGAGAGGTCGTTGGACTTACTGCCGCTGTACACGGAAATGAATTGAATGGCATTTCTGTTATCCAACGGTTATTTAAAGAAATCGACGTTGAGGAACTAAAAGGTACTATCGTTGGAGTACCCATCATCAATGCTCCCTCTTTTTTGCGTAAGAAAAGAAGGTTTATGGATGGTACAGACCTCAATCATATCATGCCAGGTAAGGAGCAGGGAACGGTAAGCCAAATTTATGCTTGGCGCATTGTTAACAGAATTGTTAAGCATTTCGATTATTTAGTTGACCTCCACACGGCAAGTAATGGACGAGTGAATTCCTATTATATTCGTGCAGATATGAGTGATGAAGTTGTTAGGAAGATGGCTTTGTTACAAAATGCTCAGATCATCGTTCACAATCCTCCAAGCGATGGAACGCTTAGAGGAACAGCAGATGAATTGGAGATTTCTGCGATAACACTCGAGGTTGGGAATCCAAATTTATTTCAAAAAGGCATGATACGAGATGGATTAACAGGGATTCATAATTTATTAGGCTACCTAAAGATAACGGATTCAGAGGTGGAAGAACATTCAAGTGAGACTGTGATTTGTAAAAAGTCCTATTGGATTTATACTGACACAGGGGGACTACTCACTGTTCATCCTAATGTAACCCAGATTGTAAAGAAAGGAGACAAAATTGCAACACTGAGAGATGTATTTGGAGACTTAATCAAGGAATATGTGGCTCCTGAAAATGGAGTTGTCATTGGAAAAAGTGTAAGTCCAGTGAATCAAGCAGGAGGTAGAATCTTACATTTAGGAATCATAAAGAAAAGTAAAGACCTGTCGAGAACGTTAGAGACTGATTACCAGAATGGAGTCTGAGTATATCGTTCGCTTGCTCGTTGAAACTAGTAGGGAGCAGGGGAACAGTACAACGTTTTATCGACTCGAAACGAGGCAAAAATACTACAATATAGAAGGGGGTTCGGTTCAGTGGAGAGGAATAGAGCGCAACCTCACTGCTGAGGAAGCAGAGCTAAACGAGGCAGATGAGTCCAAAAAAGCATTGGTTGCTTTTGTTCATGAGCTACTCTGCTCCTACTCGGCAGATGTACATATTTAGATAGAACGAGATAGCTTAACCCGCTGAACACTAGATGAATTACTTCGTCACAAATTTTTAATTATCACTATGAAATTTCCTGCACTTTTTCTCCTTTCGTTGTGCTGCATTGCTGAGTCGATTGCTCAGCAAAGTTCGAATATCTACGCAACTAATAGTCCCGAAATCATCAACATCTGGCATCGTATTGGAGATGCATCCGATAAATTGCGTTCTGTTGAGTCGGCAGCCTTATCGCCTGATGGACAGTACGCCATCTCTGGTGGAAAATTCGGATACAAAGCCATGTTGTGGCGTGTAGCAGATGGCTATTTGGTTTGGGAGAAAGCACACGAATCAGAAATTGAGTGTGTGACTTTTTCGCCCGATGGAAAATACATCGCGACGGGTGGCGAAGACTATTTTATTCGCGTTTGGGAGACTACAACAGGTCGAGAGGTTCAGAAGTTAGAACATGATAGCGCAATAGACGGTATCACTTGGTCGAACGATGGCAAGTGGCTCGTTGGAGGTACAGAAAAAGGCGATGCTTACTTTTGGAATACGATCACTTTCGAACTAGATGGGTCTATCAATTTAGGTTCTACCATCAATTCTATGCAGTTTACAAAGAATGACGCTCGTCTTGTGGCCGCTGGTAACATTCAACTTCCAAATGAAAAGACTGGACAAACCGATTATTTTGGCTTTGTAAAGACGATTGATGTAGAAAACCGTGCGGTCGTCATGAGCTATGAAGGACATGCCGCTTCAGTCAAATCAGTGCGTATGTCGCCAGATGAGCAGTACATAGCAAGTGCTTCTTTCGACAGTACGGCTTGCTTGTTTAATTTTCAGACTGGCGAACTGTTGCATCAATTCGAAGAGGAGTTAAAACTAGAAGCAGTCGCTTTTTCAGCTGATGGTACTTTTCTGCTCACTGGTGGGCACAGTTTGTTCGTCAATTTCTATCGGCTAAGTGACTATCAACTGGTGTATCAATTACCGACACCACGTACCGAGTATCTGGAAGTCTCGCGCGATGGTCGTTTGCTGCTAACCGCACATGAAGATAGTGGACTGGTATCTCTTTATCTGTTTCTGTCCAATACGCAACAGCGCGGCAACTATCAGCAGATTGCCGATCAGCAGTTGAACAATAAAGACTTGAAGCGGAACTAAGTGAAATGGCTACATTGAACTCAGACTAATTATGTCCACTACCGAACTTTCTATTGCCATCATAGGAGGCTTCCTAGCAGGTGTCATCAATACATTGGCTGGCAATGGCTCAGCGATTACGTTGACCATTTTGACGGAAGTGTTGGGTCTTCCACCTAACCTCGCCAATGGCACGAATCGAGTCGGTGTTTTCACGCAGACAGCAGCTAGTTCGTATGCCTTCTATCGAGGTGGCAAGTTGTCGTTTCGCGATCAGTGGAAGGATATGCTGTGTATTGTACTGGGAGCTATTGTCGGTGTCATCATCGCTGTCAATGTGAGCAACGAGCAGTTCAAAAGTTTTTTTAGCTATATGATGATCGCCATGCTGTTGGTGTTGCTCGTGCGCCCCAAACGCTGGCTGCAAGAGGGAGATGCGTCGCGTCGTCCATCTAACTGGTTGCTGTTCCCTTTACTTTTTTTATTAGGTGTCTATGGTGGCTTTATTCAAATGGGGATGGGCGTTTTCTTCCTGGCTATTACAGTGCTGATCGCGCACTATGAACTCATCGCTGCAAATGCGATCAAGTCGTTTGTGATTGCTTTGTATACCGTTATTGTTTTAGGTATTTTTCACTGGAAAGGCTTAATTGACTGGAAGATAGGCTTCATTCTAGCCAGTGGACAGACCTTGGGTGGCTATTTGACGGCACGTGTGGCTAGTGGCTATGAAAAGGCGAATGTGTGGGCGCACCGACTGCTGGTGGTGGTAGTGATCGTGGCAATTTTGCGCTTGTTTGGCGTGTTTTGATCTACGCTAAACCCTCTACCCACTCGCAAACAACCGCTTCAACTTCTTCAACAATTTCAGCATCTTCAAATTCAGCGTTGGACTGACATTAAAAAACATATCATTGACCGTGATCCAGCGTTTTTCGCGCTTCACCGATTCGATTTTATCGTAGTAGACGCGCTCTGCTTTTTGTAGTGGCATTCGCCAGTAGAGTGCTTGATCGGTCATCGCAAATCCTTCTTTAGCAGAACCTAATATAGATTGGTCGCAAATGAAAAAAATACGTTCATTAGGATCAGCGAAAAGAAACGACTGGCTGGCATTCCGAACTTTTCGAGGTGGCATTTTCAGGAAGTCGGTATAGACCGTTTCTTCTTCTGAGTCGAAGTCTATATAGTCCATGACCATTTGATACAAGTCGATTTGCGCTAGAGGCAAAGCTTCGTATTTAAGGATACTTTCTGGTAATTCAATCGTATTCAACTCCTGCGCGTAGTGAATGATGAAGTAGTCCATCATGCCCTCAAAGCTCTCTTCTAGCAAAATCTGGATACCGAACTCATCTAGCTCTTGTTCTTCGATCATGGTCGCCATCTGATCGGCACGAAGTTGCACACTTTCGCGAAAGCCAACTTCATAGAGCAGTTCGACATACTGCTGGTGTTGCTTTTCATTGTGTTCTTCTTGAATGCGACGGCGAAATGCATCAAAAAAAAGCTGTATAATCTGCGGACGAATGTTTTTGGATAAGTCCACTTCGTACTTCATCGGTAAGGTCTCAGGAGCTGGTTGCTCTCTGCCGCAGTTGAAGCAAAATTTAGCTTCGTCAGGTAGTTCGGTGGCGCAGTAAGGGCATTGTTTCATATCACATTCTATTCAGAAGGGCTAAAGATAATTATTCCTTCACAATCAGCTACTTACACAGAAGGTTGATGGGAATTATTACGCTTGAAGAGAGAATATGTTTTTATTGTAGAAGCGAACCGTTCAAGTTTGTGAAAGTCACCTGCCAAGTGCTTTGTCGAAATAAGTAAATAAACTGGCATCCACAACAATCAATATGACAATCCATTGAGGGGGTGACAGTGATGTATATTTGCTCAATCTCTTTGAATTGCAGACCTTTGTACTCAAATCGAATCAACCGATATGAAATTACCTTTTTTTATCCTTCTTTTGAGTAGCTTACCTACACTGCTACTGGCACAAAACAATCCTGCGCTCAATGAAGGTAACGCCATTATGGTGCCGTTTTCGTACGGCTTTCAGTTTTCAGCTGGTGACCTAGCCGAGCGGTTCGACAACAATGGTGCGTTGCATGTGGGCGTGGAATATTGGACGCCAAAGAGCTTTGTATTCGGTTTGCAAAGTATGTTTCAATTCGGTTCGGATGTAAAAGAAGATGTGCTGGCATCACTGCGAACAGAGGAGGGTTTCTTGATTTCAACAGACAGACAGGTGGCGGATGTGCGACTGCGACAACGGGGCTTTTATACTGGTGCGTTCATTGGAAAGCTATTCCAGATTGATCCAGGTAATCCACGTTCTGGTATTCGCGTCGATCTGGGAAGTGGTTTGTTGCAGCACAAAATTAGAATTCAAGATGATCCAAATATTACCGTTGCGCCACTACTCGATGACTATCGAAAAGGCTATGATCGCTTGACGAATGGATTGGCGATCTCTCAATATGTGGGGTATCAAGTTCTGAGTCGCAACCGCCGCATCAATTTAAGTATAGGAGCAGATTTTATTCAAGGGTTCACCCAAAATCGACGTTCATTTGATTTTGATACACAAATGCAGGATACGCGCGAACGTGTCGATCTATTGTGGGGACTCCGAGCGACCTTGACGATGCCGTTCTATTTGGGTAGTAAAGGGACGGAGGAGTTGATTTATTAGCTGCTTCGCAGTAGCTATTGGCTTGTTCGTGGAGAACTTAACATCAGATCATTGCCCTTCATCTTACAGTAGCAGCTCTATTATGCTTTTTTTCTATAATATTGGCATTCGTTTTTACTATCTTTTCATTCGATTCGCTGCCCTTTTTCAACCAAAAGCGAAACGATGGGTGGCAGGTCGGAAGGCACTTTTTGAGCGATTGGAAGAGAAGATTGATTCGAGCAAGAAGACCGTTTGGATGCATTGCGCGTCTTTAGGAGAGTTTGAGCAAGGCAGACCCTTGTTAGAGGCATTCCGACAATCGAATCCTGAGTTGCAACTCGTTTTGAGCTTCTTCTCTCCTTCTGGCTACGACATTCGCAAAGACTATCAAGTAGTAGATGTGGTGACCTATTTACCTTTAGATACTAAAAAAAAGGCGGAACGATTTGTCGAAATTATGCAGCCCGATCTCGCTATTTTTGTGAAGTACGAACTTTGGTATCATCACTTGAATACGCTTGCTAAAAGGCAAATTCCGACTTACTTAGTCTCTGCTACTTTTCGTCCCAATCAATGGTTCTTCCACCCAATTATCGGAAAGTTAGGTCGGAAGATTTTGTTTGCTTTTGATCATATTTTCGTTCAAAACAAAGCATCAGCATCATTACTACAAACTATTGATTATCAGTCATCTAGTGTAGTTGGTGATACGCGAATAGATCGAGTCCTGCAAATTGCTGCAACTGCTGAACGCTTGCCACTTATTGAGGATTTCGTTCAAAATCGTCCGACTTTAGTGGTAGGCAGTAGCTGGGCAGCAGATGAACAATTATTGCTCGATTATATTCATCAGCATCCGAACGATTGGCGATATCTCATTGCCCCTCATAATGTAGATGCAGCGCATATAAATGCCTTATGCGAAGCGATTCAGCTTCCTGCTCAACGCTATACGACGTATCAGTCTGATCAGTCCGCTGCTGTCCTAGTGGTCGATACGATTGGTTTACTTTCGCGCATCTATCAGTATGGAACGATCGCGTACATCGGTGGCGGATTTGGTAGCGGTATTCACAGCACCTTAGAGCCTGCTGCTTTCAGTCTACCTATTCTTTTTGGTCCCAACTATCATAAGTTTGAAGAAGCAGTGCAGTTAGTCGATTCAGGAGGTGCTTTCGTGGTGAAGAATGCAACTGATTTGACTCATTCTATTGCTCGGCTTCAGGAAAAATCTAACTATGACGACGCGTCCACCGCCGTCCGAAACTATTTAATGGCACATCAAGGAGCAACTTCAAAAATTATGCAATTTCTTCAATCTAGATTTGATTTTTTATAGCATCAATCGGTTATTTTTTCAACCGCTCAAGGTCTATTTAGGGAATTCAACAAGGATTGGTAAGCGCAGAAGCATGGAGCGATTGTTAAGCCCCACCCTTTTCATGAAGACTAGTAAATCCTAGTTTTTTCAAACTTATCCCAATAGTCTCTTGTCTTAGTCAACACTACGGCAACGCTCTTGTTATTGTACTTACACACCTAAAGCTCGGAATATTTCCTATCTATTCACACTCAATCCGATGCTTATGAAACGCCTCTCTATCGCTATGCTCTGCTGTCTTAGTAGTTACCTACTGATGGCGCAATCTACGTTTAAACGAAGCGACTTTTTCATTGATGGCTATACGCAACTCATTGGCGATCAATGTTTTCGACTGACACCTGATGAGCAGTGGACAGCGGGTTCATTGTGGTATCGAGAAGCGATTGACTTGAAATCAACGTTTGAACTATCACTCAATATCATGTTGGGCTGCAAAGATGCGAGTGGCGCAGACGGCGTCGTTTTGGTCTTTTCTCCTCGCCCGACACGTACTGGCTGGGCAGGCGAAGGTATGGGATTTGCAGGTTTGTCTCCTTCGATTGGTATTGAAATTGATACGTGGGAAAACGATCACTTATATGACCCCAAACAAGATCATGTTGCCATCATGGCAAACGGTACTATTCGACATGGCGCAGATTTAGCAGGGCCAAAAGTCATTTCTAATATTGAAGATTGCCGAGAGCATAAACTGACCGTTCGTTGGTCGCCTAGCAGCAAAAAGTTGAGTGTAGCTATTGATGGCAAATCTACCTTAACTTACACTGGAGATATTGTACGCGATATTTTTGGCAATAAAAGTAGTGTGTATTGGGGCATTACTTCTGCAACGGGACGCTACAGCAACAAACATGAGTTTTGCATTGAAAAAATAGAACATACTTCGCCCACCCCTTCCTTTACTTTCGATCAAGCCACTTTCCGCGCCTTGATGCAAGGCAAGAACGTCACATTGCCAGGCGTACAGTTTGCTTCAGGTAGCACTGCCTTGTCTGACGAGGCACAAGCCGACGCCGAGCGGCTGTATCGCTTCTTGAAAAAACATCCTAAACATCATGTTTCCATTGATGCGCATACGGATAGTAGTGGTGCAGCTTCTGCCAACAAAAACCTTTCGCAACAACGTGCCGATGCGATCAAAGACTATTTGCTCCGAAAAGGTATTTCTCCATCGCGCATCCGTTCTAATGGACACGGCGAACGCTTCCCGATTGCTAGCAACGGGAATAGCGCAGGACGTAGTAAGAATAGGCGCGTGGATGTGTTTGTGTTTATTCCGCAGGTGTAAGAGGTGGGAGAGTTTGGAGAGGTGTAGGGGATAGGACACAGCTTGTTAGCTCTTAAACTTTGATTTTAGTTCTTGATGTAGGCGTTTGTAGCGCGAGCGGTATGCCCATAGTGCTTGCAGACGGGCGATGGAATACGCTAAATGTACTTGTACCAACTGCGCTTTGGGTGTGCCTCGATGTCGAAAGCGGTTGCTCATTTTTCGTAGCACAGAACGCGCTGTTTTTCGGAAGGCATTTGTCCAGTTGAAGTGTTCTCCACGCAGCACTTTTTTGTACATATCTAGCACCACAGAAGCTGCTCCAAAGCCAGTATTAAGTTGTTGCAAATGTTGTACATTGATGCGTTTTGGATCAATATGATGCGCAAATCGTAGACGCGGTGTGTAGTAAATGTCGTAGCCTAGCAGTTGCAACGAAAAGCCTAATTCAGAGTCTTCACCAGACGCTTGCTTCTTCCCTAATCGACCTGTCAGCAGCAGCTCATGCCCTATTTCTTCGTACAATCGGTGCAAGGCAGCCACTCTAAAAGCTGCTCCCGCCGTCCAAATCAAGCGTTCTTCGACCGTACCTTCTTGTTCGCCTTGCGACCCCACTGCATAAAAACTAGTGTAGTCCGTCCACCAGGCTGGTAACTCAAAATTGTTTGGTACATATAGTTCACTATCCCCTACACCAATCGCTATATTGGGATGCGCCTCGAACAAGTCATAGACGGTCTGCACGTAGTCGTTTTGCAGAGAATTGTCATCATCCACGTAAAGTAGATACTCCAATTGTGCTTCTTGATAGGCTCGATGGCGGGCAAAGTAAACGCCTGGCTTTTTTTCTGAAATGATGCGAAGCGGAACTGGACTACCATAGGTGTTCCAAAGTTGTGGTGCAACGGTAGCAGTATCGTCTGTCGAATTGTTGTCGATCAAGATAACTTCCCACAGCAGATCAGCATGAAGTTGCTGTTGCGCCAGATGTTGCAAAGTGGACGCCAAACGCGTTGCGCCGTTGTAGGTACAGATAGCTACTGAAACTCCTTTTGCTCGCGTCATTTTTTTTTATTTTGAATTCACAAAGGTAAAGATTTGCATCTTTGTTGTCAGAACGAGTACTTCCACTATGAATGTTTTTATCTTAAACACTGGCAGATGTGGTTCCACCACCATCATTCGCGCCTGTCAACACATCACAAATTTTAGCGCGGCACATGAGTCTAGGAGTACCTTTCTCGCTTCCGAACGACTCAACTATCCAGCACAACACATCGAAGGCGATAACCGATTGGTTTGGTTCTTAGGGCAGTTGGATGAACGATACGGCAACGATGCTTTTTACGTGCATCTGGTGCGCGAGCGAGAAGCAACCGTGGCTAGTTACGCCCGACGTTGGGGGAATAAATTGACCATTGTGCAAGCTTTTGGAGAAAGTATCTTGTTGCGAAGAGGCAATCAGTTATCGGATGTGGAGCAGCTACAAATCAGTGCCGACTACTATGATGCAGCTAACGCGAACATTGAGTTATTCCTAAAAGATAAGACTCAAAAAATGCGGATCGATCTGGAAAATATTCAAACAGACTTCCAACAATTTTGGAAAAAAATAGGCGCACAAGGCAGTCTAGACGCTGCTCTTCAAACCTTGTCCGAACGTTTCAATAGCACCGAAACGCCTACTCAAAATCGAATGGCAGAAGTACCCCAACAGCAACAGTCCTCTTGGTGGCAACAATTGCAGTTGCGGTGGGCATATAAGCAAGCAATTTATTGGACAAGTTTTTATTTTAGAAAAAATAGAAGATAATTTCATCCAAACAGAACTTTAATCTATTTGGATGCTAGTAAGGATGGTCAAATAAAATTACGCAATATATATGACATCAGTAGAAGAAGTTAAAGAAAGAGTACATAACTATATTGAGCGACTAGACGACTCGTTTCTACATGTAGTTCACAGTATGTTGGATACGTATCTAAAACAGCGAGCTGAATTAGATGGTACTATTATAGGTTATACTGTTGAAGGAGAGGCTAAAAGAGCAGGCGATATAAAAAGAATTTATGATGCGTCAGTAGATGCGGCAGTTCAGGATCACGAGTATACTTCTATTGAGGAGTTAAAAGAAAAATCAAGACAATAGCTCAACCCTATCCAGTAGTTAATGGCTTGCTTGAACCTTTCGTAGTTTATTCCAACTCCACACTCGGATTCCAAAAATGCTGCTCAAACTCCACCACTTGTGACTGTTCAATCTTTACTCCTTCTTGTTCTAGCAGTTCTTGCATCATCGTTGGTGTCGGAAAATGCTTCGCTCCTGTCAGTATCCCTTTTCGATTGACGACGCGATGTGCTGGAATACCTTGTTCCACTAAGAAACTTTTATTCAACGCCCAACCCACCATACGTGCTGAACCTAGTGCTAAGTAGTCCGCGATTGTTCCATAGGTAGAAATCCGCCCATAGGGAATCTGTTTCGTCACTTCATGGACGCGTTCGACGTATGTTTTTTCCATGTTTCGAGTTTATTCTGCTGCTTATTAATGTATATTTAATGGAACGCTTGTTCCTTCTATCAGGAATAACACTTA
>CAYLPW010000086.1:0-18351 GCA_964385665.1 uncultured Saprospiraceae bacterium | reverse complement strand
GCTTTAGCGACGACAAGTATTGTGGATATTTATAGGCGATCTATCAACAAAAACGATAGTGATAAAAATTACCTGACGGCTTCCAAGTTAATGACGGTGGGTTGGGGTATCATCGCGCTTATTTTCGCGGCTTCGGCTTCTCTTTTCGACAACCTAATTGAAGCGGTCAACATTGTCGGTTCGGTCTTTTATGGGACGATATTGGGTATTTTTGTGGTCGCTTTCTTTATGAAACAAGTGAAAGGAAATGCGGTGTTTGTTGCTGCTTTGATTGCGGAAGGGTTGGTGATTACGCTATTTGTTTTGGAACGAACGGAGGTGATTGTGTTGCCGTATTTGTGGCTGAATTTGATTGGGTGTTTGTTGGTGATGGGGTTTGCTGCATTGTTGCAAGGATTTTTGCCGAAACGTACATAGAATAGGTGCACACAAGAACATTAGTTCTTGAAGTCGCTGCCCAATTCTAGAGCATCTAAGAGTAGACGAATTTTAGTTTTAACTGGAAGCGAATCTGCCATTTCAAGTTGTTCAAAATTTGATATATGGTAGTTCCTATCCAAGTAAAGATACATCATTATATCGTCAACATCACCTCGCTGATGTGCTTCATAAATTGCTTCAAAATAACGATTTCTCACCTCTATATCAGGTTGATGCTGGATGACTAACCAAGGCGTAACTGCCGCATTTTCTCCAAATTCTTCTTTAGTAGGATAGCCAAAACGTTCCAAGTATACCTCCATTTTCTGCAAATTGATGGAATCTTGTTCTCGCATTATCTTTCGATACGCTTGATCGTCATACTGTCTAGCTTCTTCTCCTCGTACTGCTTGATCAGTTGCTCTAATCTCCTCCAAAAAAGCACATTTCGCTTCCATACTCGTCAATGCTTTGACTTCTTCTGATGAGATGAGTTGCGCTTGTTGAATATCCTCTGTGCAGTTACATAAAAAGAAAGAGAGAGATAGTAAGATTAAAGTGAGTTTCATTATTGAATGATTTATGAAATCCTAGTATCTATACAGAACGATAAAACGATACGATTTTTGTGCCATAATTAGGTATCATCCTGACAGGATGAACGAACGCACTATAACTATTTCTACCAATATGTAATCTCTACCAGATAAGGGATGTCACTTATCCTATTGGGATTATCTAGAAGTAGTCGCACATCACTTCCGCACCGGACGATAATTACTCCCATCCAAAATCATTTGTGGACTCTCGATAGCTAACAACTGCTGAACAGACGTATCAGGATGGCGCTCCATATACGCTTTCACGATTTGCCAGCCGATCCAGTTGGCCGCCTTCCCTGGCGATTCGCGCGGCATCCAAGTCGCCCCAAATGGACTAGGCACAATTAATTTGTCAAACTCTGATCGACGTGTGGAGTAGAGCAAATCACGACGCAGAATTTCATTCCACAACTGCCGTTCGTTCGCACCCTCATTCATCCAAGCGACTTGCTCCTCCGTCCATTCTAGCAGTACTTGTTCAGAGGCATCAGGTAGAAGCAGAGATTTGATGTACAAGATCTGACCATTGCTCAGCATATAGTCCAATAGTTGATTGCCTTTGACTTCGCCTACTACATTCGAGACTAGCGTTTCTGTGGCTTTAGCAATTAAATGCTCTTTGTCCATGGAACGTTGCAAGAAGGCAGGAAAGAGCGCATAATCGTAGGTATATTCTTCTCCCAGAAAGAAATCCCAACCAATGGCTAGTAAGCTGTCACCATAGGTGAAGTTGCCAACGCTGTATTCAGAAATGAACGAGACGACTTCAGGAATCGGTTTTTCAGGGAAGTAGTATTGGTAGCGTGCTAATACTTCTCCCAATTCGTCCTCTAGTTCACTGATGTCATTGTAAACGGTCTGTGTCGTGTCATACAAATATTGGACGCCAGGATGCGTGATGAACGCTCGAATGCGCTCTGCTTTGGAGGTGTCAATACTATACGGATCGGCGATGATTTCTGTAAAGACTTCCATGAAGTCGGGATATTTTGTGCGTAATTGATCCAACTGATCGGCAAAGGAAATGTCTGAATTAGTGGTATCTAAAGCAAACAATTCCTGTTCAAAACGCTTAATCTTTACGTCGACTGGTGACGTTTTGATGTCAATTACGTCTTTATCATCATTGGTACAAGCAGATAGCAGAAAGAAAAAAGCGAGGAAGAGTAACGAAGTGCGAAGGGGAAGCGTCATAAGCAAAATAGTGTGAAAAAGATAGACTGCTATTATTGAACGAACATTTATATTAAACTCGTCGATAGCAGTCGATTTTTAATTAAATTACAGAAAAATATACGATCTTCTAGTCTCCAAATAGGTCATTTAAGCCGTACATGTAGTGAAAGACCATTTGGTTTTTTAGCAAATAAAAACTTACATAGAATGAAAAAAATTGTTGTAGCTATTGCCTTTTTACTGTGTTTTGGTCATGCTTTTGCCCAATCACCATACAATATTCGATTTGGGTTACAGTTGAGTCCTACTTTCACATGGATGCAGTCAGATGCTTCTATTATTAACGGGAATGGAGTCAATCTAGGTCTGAAGTTAGCGATGATTGGAGAGTATTATTTCGCGGAAAATTATGCGGTGACATCAGGACTGGGTTTCGCTTTCAATCATGGAGGCACGTTGCGCTATGATGCGGAAGATAGTTATTGGAATCTAGACGGGAGTTTGCGTAATGCGGATTTGAAATACAGTGTTCAGTATATTGAAATACCAGTAGGTTTGAAGATGCGGACGCGTGAATTTGGCTATTTGCGGTACTTTGCTGAGCCACACATTGCCTTCGGCTTTCGTTCCCAATCGCGTGGTGATATTAAAGGAGCAGATATAAATGACGTAGACATCAGAGAGTTTATCAACCCAGTAGCCATGTCTTGGGGCTTAGGTATCGGTGCAGAGTATAGCATTAGTGAAAGCACTGCTTTAGTAGGTGGCTTGTACTACCAAAACATGTTTACTGATATGACTAAGGACGTTGATATGGGGGATGAATCGGGTAGTAACCTAAGCGGTATTACGCTTCGGTTAGGTGTCCTTTTTTAGAATTTAGACAATTACTTGAACAATCCATACTAACCTGATTGTTATCACATTCTTTAGAACAGTTTCAAACCTATTTATTTATGTCAATCAAATATTTATTATTCATTGGTCTTCTTGCGGTAGCTGCTTGCAATAACAATAGCATGCCTGGCACGGACAATGACGAAACAGTGGAAGCGCCAGTAGAGGGGGAGATTTCAAGCTACGATGCTGATGACTTAGACCGCGACGAGATTGCTTCTCCAGAGGGAGATAATTTCATGACCGAAATTTTGGAAAAAGATATTCCGAGTCCACGCAAGCAGATGACCAGCACTATGGGCAACTCAAAAGTAACAGTCAACTACGGAAGTCCTTCTGTGAAAGGAAGAACGATTTGGGGCGATTTGGAACCTTACGATGAAGTGTGGCGAACAGGTGCTAACGAAGCAACGACAATCGAATTTTCGGAAGATGTCATGATCGAAGGACAAAAGTTAGCTGCTGGAAAATACGCGCTGTTCACGATTCCTTCGGAGGACGAATGGACGGTCATATTCAACAGCAAACCAGACCAGTTTGGTGACTACAGCTACGACGAAGCAGATGATGTACTGCGTGTCAAAGTAACACCAATGGAAATAGACGAGTCCGTAGAGCAGATGGCGTTTGAAGTAGAAGATGACAAAATCGTCTTGAAGTGGGATCGCATGGCAGTACCCATCAAAGTGAGTGATGCTGCATAGTTAAAAGTAGACTGCTACTAATTTTTTATAGAAAAGACCTGATACGATCTTAAGGAACGTGAAATAATTAAATTGATTTGTTTCCATTTTTTCACAACTCCAATGTACTTGTAAAGTGGGAGTTGCGGAAAAATGGAAACATCAAAAAGGTCAATTTATTATTGAACTCAGACTAATGGTATCAGGTCTTTGTTGTGTTACTGAACATTGTGTTCTTTTGAACCTAGATAAAGGTCAATAATCTTCAAGCGTATAGCTAAGACGATCTTATACATCCTCAAGTGGTTGACTTGAAATAGCTTCTTATTCAGCTTATCGAATTAACAATTTCTGCCGTTCTGGTCCAGTCGATACCATAGAAACAGGCGTCTCTAATGCTTTTTCGATACCTTCTACATAGTCACGAGCTGCTTTCGGTAGATCCGCATACTCATTTATTTGATCTAAAGACTGCTGCCATCCTTCTATCTTTTGGTAGACAGGTTCAATGTCAGATATACAAAGATCGTACGGCAAGTTTTGTGTTTCCTCACCATGAATTTTGTAGTGAGAAGCGAAAGGTACATATTCAAAATCATCCAAAATATCCAGCTTGGTCATCACCAATTGCGTCACCCCATTAATCATGATCGTATAACGCAACTGCGGCACATCCAGCCAACCACAGCGACGCGGACGACCAGTAGTCGCCCCAAACTCCTGTCCAGCCGTACGCAACTGTTCGCCCTCTTCACCATGCAATTCCGTAGGAAAAGGACCAGCACCTACACGCGTACAGTAAGCTTTTGTAATGCCAATGACTTCACCAATCTGTGAAGGGGCAATTCCCAAACCAGTGCACACTCCTGCCGTGATCGTATTAGAGGAAGTGACGAATGGATACGTACCAAAATCAATATCGAGCATAGAACCCTGTGCGCCTTCTGCCAAAATCTTCTTGCCAGCCTTGATCGCATCGTTTAGGTAGTACACCGCATCCGTCAGTTGCATTTGTCGCAGCGACTCAATACAGCTAAACCACTGCTTTTCTTCTGCTTCCAAATCAAAATCTACTTCAGGATAAATTTCCCCCATTTTGAGGTGCTTATCTCGTAGTTTTCTGTAACGCTCTTGAAAGTCTGGCTGCAAAATATCACCGACGCGCATGGCATTTCGACCAGTTTTATCCATATAGGTCGGTCCAATCCCACGTAGTGTTGACCCGATTTTGTCTTTCCCTTTCGCCGCTTCCGACGCTTTGTCCAAATAGCGATGTGTTGGTAAAATAAGGTGCGCCTTATTAGAAATAAATAAGCGATCATGATAGTCGACATCTGCCTTTTCGAGCAGCTCGATCTCTTTCATTAAAGTAATTGGATCAATGACGACACCATTTCCGATCAGATTAATCAACTCCTTTCGAAAAATACCTGACGGAATCGTATGCAATACATATTTCTGACCATCGAATTTCAACGTATGACCAGCATTAGGGCCACCTTGAAAGCGTGCGACTATGTCGTAATTGGGAGCTAGGTAATCCACGATCTTCCCTTTCCCTTCATCGCCCCACTGTAAGCCTAAAACGACATCTACTGCCATAATTTTTATTTGATTGATGTTGATTGATAAATTGATAGCCCGAAAGCTTTCGGGAGCTGAACTGATTACTCGTCATCTTTTCCGATCAGCAGTTCTTCATGTTGCCACAAAGGACGCGAATTTAGGGAAAAGGTAAGAGAGTAGAAGTCTAAAAATGGATTTATTGAACCGAAAGCTGTTTTGAGAATTATTAGAATGAGTTATTTATACGTTCGTAAAGAAAATGACACCTTTGTCTGAGTTCAATAAGAAATTTGCCCCGAAAACTTTCGAGATAAATTTGATTATTTCACGTTACTTTGCGCTCAATTTTAATAAAAACCTGAATGAATTCAGCTATTCGAGTCTTTAAGTTTGGAGGAGCTTCCCTTCGTGATGCCGACAATGTGCGAAACGTCGCCACTATTCTAAAGCACTACGCAGACGAGCCTATTTTGATTGTCGTCTCTGCGATGGGGAAAACGACCAACGCATTAGAAGCCATCGTCAAAGCACATCAAACCCAAAGTGGTGAAGCGATGGAGTTGCTAGAACAAGTGCGTCGACAGCATTTTGAACTAACGCGCGATTTGATGGGCGAAGCAGCAGAAACAGCACTCATCAGTGTCAATGACGCATTGGTAGAAATAGAATGGGTACTAGAGGAAGAACCACATGAGGACTATGACTACATTTACGATCAAATCGTGTCGGTAGGAGAGTTAGTATCCTCCAAAATTGTAGCTGCTTACTTAAATCAAGTTCAGCTAAACACGCATTGGTTAGATGCACGCGATGTCATTTTGACAGATAATCTATATCGAGAAGCTTGGGTACATTGGGAAGAGACACTGTCGAGAGCGAAAGAATTTGTCGCACCTAAAGTCAAAAAAGGACAGTTTGTGCTGACGCAAGGTTTCATCGGCGTGACTTCCGAAAACTTTACGACCACGTTAGGACGGGAAGGTTCAGACTACACAGCAGCGATTTTTTCTTTTTGCTTAGATGCAAAAGATATGACGATTTGGAAAGATGTACCTGGCGTATTGACTGCCGATCCACGTGTGTTTGATAATGTTTCTAAGCTGGATCGCTTATCCTATCGAGAAGCGATTGAGATGACTTATTATGGTGCGAAAGTTATTCATCCAAAGACCATCAAACCGTTACAAAACAAAAATATTCCGCTCTACGTCAAGTCATTTCTAGCACCAGAAGAAGAGGGAACACTCGTCTCTAGTGAAGTAGAGGATAAGTATCCACCTATGGTAGCGATCGAGCGGGATCAGGCGGTCTTGTACATTTCGACTCGTGATTTTTCATTCGTGGCAGAGCATCACATGAGCTTCCTTTTCAACAAGATTGCGGAGTTCAGACTACAAGTGAATATGATGCAAAATACGGCAATCAGTTTCGCAATTTGTGTCAATAATATAGATGATAAAATCCATCAGTTTGCAGCCAATATTGAAGACGAGTTCAGTGTGTTGATTGATGAGGATTTAGAACTGTACACGGTTAGACATTATACTGCAGCGACAGTAGACAGCTTATTGAACAATCGAATGGTGTTGCTAGAAGAGCGCACACCCAACACGTTACAGATGGTAACGAAAGAGTTGTTAGTGATGAAAAGGAAGTAAGCGATGAGCATTTTGTACTTATAATCTATGATCTATAATTCATAAACCATGAATACGGATTGCTTTAATCTTCTTCAAACTCTATTTTTGCAATATGAAGGAGCAAGCACCAGATAAAATATTGATGGAACACGATCATGTGACGATTGTGATTGAACGGTTGTGTCATCAATTAATCGAAACCTATCAGGATTTTGAGAGAACGTGTATCATCGGTATTCAAGCGAAAGGAGTGACTTTAGCGAATATCTTACATCAACGATTGACAGCTATTCTAGAAGGGAAAAAAATTGAATACGGGAAACTGGATATCACCTTCTATCGCGATGATTTTCGGATACGTGATAAGCCTTTGATGGCAAATCGGACGGAAATTGATTTCTATCTGGAAGGAAAGAACGTCGTGTTGGTGGATGATGTGGTCTTTACAGGTCGAACGATTCAAGCAGCCATGACCGCACTTAATCATTACGGTCGACCTAACCGAGTGGAACTGCTAGCGTTGATTGATCGTCGATTTAAGAGAGATTTGCCCATCAAGACGGATTATGTCGGCATGCGTGTTGACTCTATCGACAACAAATATGTGCGTGTAAAATTGGAAGAGGCAGGCAATTACCAAGTATATCTGGCAAACTAATAGACCCATGGCAAGCGTACAAGAACTGAGCACTCCGCACATTTTAGGCATCAAAGACCTCACAACGCAAGATATTCAGTTGATTTTCGATACGACAGATGAGTTCAAAGAAGTATTGGATCGACCGATCAAAAAAGTACCTTCGCTACGTGATGTTACAATTGCCAATCTTTTTTTTGAAAATTCTACGCGCACCCGTATTTCTTTCGAACTGGCAGAAAAAAGACTATCCGCAGATGTGGTCAATTTTTCGGCAGCATCTTCTTCGGTCAAAAAAGGAGAAACCCTACTCGATACAGTGAACAACATCCTTGCCATGAAGGTAGATATGGTGGTCATGCGACATCCTGCTCCTGGCGCGCATCACTTTTTAGCCAAACAAATAGATGCCAGCGTCGTCAATGCTGGAGATGGTACACATGAGCATCCTACTCAAGCCTTGTTGGATGCTTATTCTATGCGCGAAAAGGTAGGTGAATTGAAAGGAAAGAAAGTCGTGATTGTTGGGGATATACTGCACTCACGAGTAGCATTAAGCAATATCTTTTGTTTACAAAAACTGGGCGCAAAAGTGAAGGTTTGTGGACCACCTACTTTGATTCCCCCTCAAATTAAAACATTGGGCGTGGAAGTAACCTATAACCTACGTGAAGCTTTGGAGTGGTGTGATATTGCGAATCTACTACGCATTCAACTAGAAAGACAGGACATTAAATACATTCCGTCGTTGCGCGAGTATGCGTTGTTTTATGGAGTCAATAAACCACTGTTGGATAGTTTGAGTAAAGAGATCGTTATTATGCATCCTGGCCCAATCAATAGAGGTGTGGAAATTACAAGCGAAGTGGCAGATGACAAGAGCAGAGCAATCATATTAGACCAAGTAGAAAATGGTGTGGCAGTCAGAATGGCGGTACTATACCTGCTGGCAGCGAAACGAAAGTAGGCTAAAAATTATATTTGAATAAAGTTAGAAACTAGGTCGTCGTAGGAAACGACAACCTAGTACAAAACACCTAACATAAATAATGACCGAATGATAATTGGAGTACCAAAAGAAATTAAACCCAGCGAAAATCGAGTCGGATTGACACCTGCTGGCGCGCTAGAACTATCTAGACGTGGACACGATGTATTCATTCAGCAGACAGCAGGAGAGGGGAGTGGCTTTTCCGATCAAGAATATATAGAGGCTGGCGCACAAATGCTACCTACCATCGAAGCCATCTACGACAAGGCGGAGATGATAATCAAGGTGAAAGAACCAATTGAGCCTGAGTACAATCTGATCAAAGAAAATCAGTTATTGTTCACTTACTTTCACTTTGCTTCGTCAGAGCCATTGACTCATGCCATGATTCGGCAGAAAGCGGTGTGTTTAGCGTATGAAACCGTTGAATTGGAAGATCGTTCCTTACCATTGCTCGTACCGATGTCGGAAGTGGCAGGTCGCATGGCGATTCAACAAGGGGCAAAATACTTGGAGAAGCCACTAAAAGGACGTGGTGTTCTACTAGGTGGTGTGCCAGGTGTCGCTCCTGGTAAGGTTTTAGTGATTGGTGGAGGAATTGTGGGAACACAAGCAGCAAAGATGGCAGCAGGTCTGGGTGCACAAGTGACTATTTTAGATGTCAATCTGAACCGACTGCGCTACCTCAACGATGTGATGGCGGCGAATGTAACTACTCTTTACTCTAGCGAGTACACGATCCGAAAGTTAATCAAAGATCATGATCTGATTGTCGGAGCCGTTTTGATTCCTGGCGCGAAAGCTCCTAACTTGATTACACGCGATATGCTCAAAGATATGCGTCCAGGAACAGTACTAGTAGACGTGGCGGTCGACCAAGGTGGTTGTATCGAAACGACTCGACCCACTACGCATACTGATCCTATTTTCATTATTGATGATGTGGTGCATTACAGCGTAGCAAATATGCCAGGTGCAGTACCCTACACATCTACGATTGCACTGACGAACGCGACGTTGCCATATGCGATTCGGATAGCTAACAAAGGCTGGCAGCAAGCCTGTAGGGACGATAAAGCCTTGAAGCTAGGCTTAAATGTGGTACAAGGTAAAGTGGTGTATCAGGGCGTGGCGGATGCGTTTGACTTGCCGATGCACGAGGTGGAAAGTGTGTTGTAGTTAGTTGATTTACAAATTAACAAAAGCGTATGAATTCATACGCTTTTGTTATAGGTCATTCTGAGGGGGGTGTTCATAACAAAATCGTGCGACTTTAGTCACACTTGATATGTGATTATCTATGTTTGGGCGACGAGCATATCGTATTGAAGGTGCAACCTTCGACAATCCTTACCAAATCAAATATCATGGAGTGACAGGTTCTAGCGTCTTGTTCACCGCTTCAATCAACTTCCTAATTGCTTCCTCGATCTCTGCTGCTTCTCTATCTTTGGGCCAAATGTGGAAAAATCCATCATCATACTCGTTCACACCAATTCGCCAATTCCCACGTATGCCCCCTTCATCAGCTTTTCCTTCGTAAGCAACGTTATGCTTCCTAATGTAGCGTTTGGTCAACTGGCATTCTCCCGTTGAAGTATTGTAAGTTCCATCCCAACTGAATGCACCAATGGAGTCTGTTCCTGACCCTACGATTTCGCCATTTGCGAATTCGAGTTCAAGTTTCATTTCATCGTTTCTGGTGCTGGTTCCGTAGGTATAAAAACCTTCCCATTCGCCACTCGGGAAATCTGGATGCTGTTCTAGCTGCATATTCTGCTCGCTCATAGACATTAAATTTTAATCATAAGTAGACCACACTGGACAAGAAAATGTTCAGAATGGAGGTGGATTTTCGCGGAGTTGCTGTCTGCTTAAAGAGTGCATATTGAACGTCTGCCAACTATTGGTGATGTATCGAAATCGACTAATCGCAATGTCTCCATTGGTCGTCCATTGATCCCAGGGAGCGCTCAAACTTTTCCAATAATCTCCGCCCACACTCATCATGAAATTAGCATGACAGCGATCGTCCGTTGCATTAGGTGCTGCAATTAGGCGCGCATCAATGGCTATCCATACACCTTCAATATCAGTCGGATTCATGATAACGCGTCCTTCTCCCGACCAAAAGTGAAAGTTATATCCTTTTATTAGTTGTATGCTGATTCCTTCCTCTTCCACTC
The DNA here is from genome assembly GCA_964385665.1 of uncultured Saprospiraceae bacterium. GTDB lineage: Bacteria > Bacteroidota > Bacteroidia > Chitinophagales > Saprospiraceae > JAAUTG01. The sequence continues at coordinate 7,553 of CAYLPW010000086.1, read as the reverse complement.
GAATGGCTGTAGGCACACTAACATCACCCACAAAATCTTCTCGGTAGTACGCACCCTCCACTTGGGAAGTTGACACCCATTTTATCCATTCATTACTCGAACGACTGAGGTAATACGCTTTGATATTTTTAATCTGAATTCGGGTATGTTCTGCTAGTAGCGGTGATTGATCTCGATAAATTTGTCCCCAGGGAATCATAGCTGACCAAGTAGTATCAGGGGTGTTGCCCCAACCCATACGTGGATATTCGCTCCAATCATAGTGACTAGGTATGCCGTTCGCACGCCCTTCATGCGCCAAACTCATATCTTCAACGATTCGATCTAAACTATTGGGTATAATACTGTCCAAGACGGTGGTCGACTCACAGGGTGGAAGGAAGTCTGGAACGACGACAAGTTCATCTTCTTTTTGGCAAGAAAACAACAATAAAGCAAACCAGAAGATAGATAGAATCTTTTTCATAATAAATGGGTGAGTGGTGAATTACAAAGCTAAGCAAACAATCAATTGTATTGGAATTTGGCTGCCATATTCGCCATTCAATGGTCGACCGATAGTAGAGTTCTGTCCATCATCATCGGCTTGAACAGGAACAACAATACCGTTTTCTTCAGTGTAGTTAGCATAGCTATAAATAACCCTTTCGCTAATACGAAGTGCATAGGACAATAACCCAATAAAACAAAAAAACTTCATAAAATTACCCTTCTCGTCGCTTCAATAATTCTTCCAAAATCTCCTCATCGTCTTTTCCCAAATTGTTGAGCATCACCTGAGCATCTTCCGCAAATTCACTATTGGGATATTCATCAATAAATCGTTCATAGTATAATCTGGCTCTATCTAAATCTTTTAGCTCCTCATCATATAGAAAAGCGGTAGCAAATAGAGCCGACTCGTGTTCTGGTGTATTTGGGTAGTTATCAATTACCATGCCATAATAAACGAGTGCTTGGTTGAGATCGCGTTGATAATGTTGTGCAAAACTAGCCGCTCGGCGTAGGTAAGTAGCCGCACTATCGGCTGAGGGATAGATGAGCGTTAATGCTTCTGCGGAGTTGACGAAATCATTGATGACGGTCGGCTGAATACGGCGTAAAGAATCGCTTTTTGCTCGCTCGAACAAGGCACTCATGCGTTCATAAACGTTAGGTAAGCCATTGACAAAACGAGTTACCACGTTCGCTTGCTCGTGATTGGGAAAGGCTTTCACGTAAGCTTGATAAGCAGTAAACGCCACTTCTTCTTGTTGTTGCTCTTTGTAGGCATTGGCTAAACCAAAGGCATAATCCGCCTTCCGGTCTGCTCGCAATAGTACTTTTAGGTCATTGATTCCCTCTCTTGTTCTATTGTTGCTGAGTTTGAGATAAGCAGCTTTTTCTGCATACTGTCCTGTGCTATCTTGGGCATAAGCAGTCAACAGTGCCTCTAAATTATCACCGTTCGGATTCTCCTCATAAGCCGTTTCTAATGTCGCAATAGTATCTTCATTTGAAGTCGTTTCTTCTTGACAGCTCCAGATGAGTAAGCTAACAAATACAAGTAGGGAAATATGTTTTGTCATGATTGTAAAGTGTTTAGACCGATAGATCAACTACTGATGGCAATCGATTAATAGAGTAGTCATTTAAAAACTGCAAAACTAACGTTCCGTCTGCAAAAACAAGTGTGTTGAACTACAATTTGCCGTTTTGACTTCAAAGTAGTCGCGATCTTTATTCAAATTCAATTGGCTTCCTAGCGAAAGTATTATCTTGCAGCCTTCAAAGCATGGGGATACGAGAATAGCATCATTGACGGGAAAAATTCAAAAAAAACGGATGAAATATATACTACTTTTACTATTAGTCATCGCCTCTATCAAAGTAGTGGCACAGTCTGCCGACATCGTTAAACCCACACCTTACTATGTGTGGCAAAAAGGAGAACCAAAAATGCTGGGCGTTCTCTATCAAGTAAATGAGGAGTCCTTTTCAGTTATTCCTAAGAACGAATTCTTCGAGCAAGAAGAGCGATTTTTAGCATACCCCAATACATTAAGCGAAAACTTTCTAAAGGTTTATCCAATAAATGGGCAAGAGGTGAAAGGGCGACGCAAGGGTTTCTTTTATTTTTATTCCGTTTTAGGAACAGTAGTGGGAGCAGGAGTAGGTATTTATGATGTAGTACGTTCTTATCAGCAATGCAATAACGATCCGTTCTGTAATCTAGGAGTAACCAATCGGCAACGTTCTATATCTGATGTTGGCGTAGTTGGAATCGGTGCAGCAGCGGGGCTGGCAGTCGGTATGGCAGTCGGTTCTCTTAAAATCAATATTCCCATTCGTGATAAAGCACGGGTGCGACGCTATACGATTTATCGAGAATTTTAAAAAGAATTAGAAGTACGACTAACTCTATGGCACAACAGTTTGACATTCGACAGCGCATTGGGATTCTAGGTGGTGGACAACTAGGTAAGATGCTCACTCTAGCAGCAGCTAATTGGCATTTGCCTATTCATACGCTAGAAAAGTCCAATCAGTTCTCCGCAGGACGACTAGCCACCCGATTCGTACAAGGTAATTTTAAGAACTACGATGACGTTTATTTCTTTGGGAAAAATAGCGAAATTCTGACCATAGAAATTGAGCATGTCAATACGGACGCTTTGCATCAACTCGTACGTGAAGGCATCATTGTACACCCTGCGCCAGATAAGTTGGACATTATCAAGGATAAAGGCTTACAAAAGCAATTCTATCAGCAACACGATCTACCTACTTCTACCTTTCAGTTGTTTGAAAGTGCCGATGCCGTTCGAGAAGCTATCCAAAATGGAGACTTGACGTATCCGTTTGTCCAAAAAAGTAGAACAGCTGGCTACGATGGAAAAGGAGTCGCGGTGATACATGCTGCGGAGGATGCCATGTTGGAAACAGCTTGTGTCATTGAACCTGTAGTCGATATTGATAAAGAAATAGCAGTCATCGTTGCTCGAAATGCAAATGGGCAGATTGAGGCTTTTCCAGCCGTAGAAATGCTGTTTCATCCCACTGCTAACTTAGTCGAATTTCTAGCCTGCCCAGCGCGCATTAGTGATGAAAAAGCACAGGAAGCGATTGATTTAGCCAAAAAAACCATCGAAACCTACGATATTTGTGGCCTACTCGCCGTCGAATTATTTTTGACTAAATCGGGCAAATACCTCATTAACGAAGTCGCGCCACGCCCCCACAATAGTGGACACCACACGATAGACAGCTGCGTCACTTCTCAATTTGAGCAGCATATCCGTGCTATCACAAATTTACCGTTAGGCAGCACTAAATTAGTACAGCCTGCCGTGATGCTCAATTTGCTAGGCGAACCAGGTCACACTGGAACAACAGACTATGTTGGGTTGGATAAATGTTTAGCGATAGAAGGTGTGTATGTTCATTTGTATGGAAAGTCTACCACCAAACCTTTCCGAAAAATGGGGCATGTCACAATTGTAAATGATGATTTGGAGAAAGCCATTGAAATAGCAGGAGAGGTAAAAAAAGAGTTAAAAGTAGTGGCACAAGAAGCATAATGTACATCTTTAAACAAAAAAGAAAACCCGTTCATCTGAGTCGACTAACGGGTTTTCTCATGTTACCATAAACCATAAATCATAAACCATCATTCATGAATTTAGAGATGCAAACGCTCTTTTCGGTTCAATAATTCCGCTTCTGTTTCTTCCCGATCTGGGTCAGGAACACAACAGTCGACTGGACAAACCGCTGCACATTGTGGTTCTTCATGAAAGCCCACGCACTCGGTACATTTATCCGGTACGATATAGTAGACGTCTTCGTCAATGGGTGCTTGTTCTGCTTGCACATCAATCGTCTCGCCAGTCTCTATTTTATATGTGCCACTTACGCCTGTTCCGTCTGCCATTTTCCATTCGACACCTCCCTCATAAATGGCATTATTGGGACATTCTGGCTCACAGGCACCGCAGTTGATACACTCGTCCGTAATGATGATTGCCATAACTATCTAGTATTTAATTGCTGTTCAGAATTGTTTCTTTGGTCTATAACACGATTGACGTTAAATAAGGTTGTCAGAATGACAGAAAAAAGTTGCTCACCGCTCATTTTGGCGTGCGAATAAATTCACACGCTTTTGTTATTATTCCATTATTGGATCAAGATTCCGTTTCTCTCACCTTTCATTTCTCCGAACTCTCGAAATTCTGTTCAGTAGCCCTTCTCATTTTGCTCGAACTCCACCTCGTCATTGTTGATGCGAATGACTTTGACCTCCGTGCGTCGGTTGTAAGCGTGTTCTTCTTCTGAGCATTCCACCCCATCGGTACAGTGATTCCGAATACGCGCTTCGCCAAAGCCAAAACTCTTAATGCGGTAATGTTTGACGCCTTGTGCAGCTAGGTATTCTTTGGCAGATTGTGCTCGTTTTTGCGATAATTCCAAATTGTAATACGCTTCGCCACGAGAATCGGTGTAAGCAATCAATTCAATTTCCATCGAAGGATATTGGCGCATGACACGCGCTAGTTCGTCCAACTCTTTTGCTGCTCCATCTTTGATCGAATACGCATTAAAATCATAATAAATATTACTCAACACAATGGTTGATCCTGTCCGCAGTGGCGTCGTTAAAATACCACCAGACTGTTGTTGTAAAACAATCGCTAAATCCATAGAGCGACTCCCTCGAATCTGTTCGGTAGAAACAGCCGTTGTTGTTTGGTCAATCCCAGCTTTAGTCGCTACTACTTCAAAATAGCAGCCTACTTCCAAGCAGTAGACAAATTCGCCATCTCTGTTTGCGGTCAGACTACGTTCAGAACCATCACAAGCATTGCGGACGACAATATTCGCAAAGGGAATAGGTTCGCGTCCAGAAGTTAATACGCGACCGCTGAGATCAAAACAAGACTGTGGATGGACGGGAATTTCAATGCGCTCGGGATTGATTTTGCCACGTGTGGAATACAGGAATTCAGTCGTCTCAAAGCCATCTTTACTAATCAAAATCAGGTAGTCTTTTTCTGCTTGAAAACTCTCAATCACTTCACCTCTTCGATTGGTAATTCGCTCTACTTTTTGGATGCTATTTAGGTCTTTCAATACTTTTTTGAGGGTGCGCTGACCAGTATTTTCATCCACTTCATAGCGATGCTCATAAATGTTTTCTTCCAGACTTTCTCCATTTTTCTCGAATACCCGAACGGCTGCCAATGGAATCGCTCCATTGTTAGAAGTGTTGACTGCTTGAATCGTCGACTTCATGACAAAGCTTTTCGCCATCGTCGGGATACCAGCACGCGCTTGAAATCCATAAATATCATCTTTCCCCATGCCGCCAGATCGGTTGGAAGAAAAGTAGCCTTGACTACCAGCTGGATCTAGAATGAAACCAGTGTCATCATCGAATGAATTGAACGGCAAACCTAAATTGACGACTTTCTCATCAGGGTCACTCAAGTTGGTCAAGTATAAATCATAACCGCCCATGCCTTGATGTCCATTAGACGAAAAAAACAGTACGCCACTATCGTGAATGAATGGAAAAGCTTCGTCCTCCGTCGTGTTAATACTACCACCTAAATTGACGGGGCGCGACCAACGATTGTTGATCCATTCGACCATATATAAATCCATGCCTCCAAACCCACCTGGCATATTAGAGGCAAAATACAAGCGGTCTCCAGCTGGCGACATGGAAGGGTGCATATAGGTGAAATCGCCGTTGTTAAAATCCATTTCGTACGCTTCCTCCCAATCTATACTAGTCTTTTTAGACTCGTAAATTCGCATTTGGATTCGGTCGTCAGATTTTCGGACGTGTTCGCTGCGCGAGAAGTAAACCGTGTTTTGAGCCGCATTGAAGGAGAGCGGTCCTTCGTGAGTTTGGGAGTTGAGCGTCAAGGAAAAGCTTTGTGGTTTGGCACGCATCCCATGGGAGCGGACTGGCGCGTAGTACAAATCGTGGTAGGTATCGCCTGTCTGCTTGTCAATCGGTCCATTTTTGCGTCGACTGGAGGCATAGACGATACCATTTTGGTAAAACGCTGGTGCGTAGTCGTCTTTTTCAGAATTGACTTGCGATAAATTGGTTAAGATAATGTCGCGCCGCCAATCTTCCATAGTCGTTGCTATCTGAGCAGATAAACATATATGTAAGGAGCAAAAGAGAATAAGGGTAGTTATTTTTTTCATACTTAATATCGGTTGAAGAATGCAAGACTTTATCCCGAAAGTTTTCGGGAGTAGACGCTAGATGTTAGATCAATACATTGATAATGAAGTATTTATAGCTAATACTAAGCTCGCTTAATCTGACTCACATGATGCGCCAAATGAGTTACATAGTCCATAATCAAAAAACGCAAATCACTTACTTTTCCATCAGGCAATTCTACTGCATAACTTAGTACGTCATTGGACAACTGTTGAACAACATAGCGAATACGATGATTCAACGCCAAAAAGCAACCCAAAATATCCAAGCTATTTGCAGTTTGATAGTGGTTGGCTTTCACCATTTCATCTTGATTGTATGGTCTAACGATGTAAGGCTGTGTATGAAATTGCGCTTCGTTGAATCGCTGCAAGTTGTAGGTCGCTGAATCGACTAGATGCCCTAACATCTCTTTTTTTGACCATCGCTCAGGTGAAGATTTCTCGCTCAGTTCTTCCTCCTCCATTCTAGAAATGGACTCAAATGCGACTTTCAACAACAGGTCTAGTTGATTGATGACTACTTGCATATATTATTCTTAGCAACGTGAAATAATCAAATTTACATTGTTCGGCTTTACTCGAAGTGAATATGCCGAAGGAAATAGACGCTTCGAGTAAAACCGAACATCTAAAAATGTAAACCTGCCCGACGGTCAGGCGGGTTTATTATTGAACTCAGACTTACGCTGTGTGAACGCTGTGTTGGTCACTTTTGGTTTGTCCATTGGTAATCGAAACTGCAAAGTTGAAACATTTTAGCTGATCTACCCAACCCTTTTCTATTTGCTTCTCGTCTAACAAAACAGATGACACAAACTATTGGTGATTTTTTGTTTGTATCACTTAAAATATGAAGATGAATGAGGTGAGCTTAGACTTGATTTGAATTAGTCTATTATCTAATTCCGAAAGCTTTCGGAATCACATCTAACATCTATTCAACCGACTTACTATGACAAAGCAAATTAATTTCCCATTTCTTCTATTGCTATGTAGCACCTTCCTTTGGCAATCGTGCTTACAAGATGAATGCGACGCTTCGCAGACGTTCATCCAATTTGATCCGATCTACAAATCAGTAGATGAGATTCGACAGCCTATTGGATATGAAGCGGCTCGTCCACTCGAAAATCCTGGCAAGATTTACTACTACAATCAGTTTATGTTCATCAATGAACGCCAGGAAGGCATTCACATCATTGATAATAGCGATCCTGAAGCACCAGATAATATCGCCTTCATCAATATTCAAGGCAACGTCGATATGGCGGTCCGTGGCACAACACTTTACGCGGATAGCTACATGGATTTGCTAGTCGTCAATA
>CAYLPW010000085.1:10781-18429 GCA_964385665.1 uncultured Saprospiraceae bacterium | reverse complement strand
AAAAGCTAAAAGCTAAAAGCTAAAAGCTAAAAGCTAAAAGCTAAAAGCTAAAAGCTAAAAGCTAAAAGCTAAAAGCTAAAAGCTAAAAGCAGTCAATCCATCAACAGCCTAAAGCAACATGGGAGAACAAAAAGTATCGATTGTAGAGAATGATTTACAAATGCAGCGATTCGTGCGTCAGTTATTGGACGATATAACGGCATTTGACTATATGATCAAGAATGATTGGTTTGAATCGGACGTGGTACGAATTGGAGCAGAACAGGAGATGTGCATGGTCGACAAAAACAACTGTAAGCCTGCGCCTATTGCGATGGAAGTGTTGGAGCAAATGACCGAATACCCTTGGGCAGAAACAGAGTTGGCGAAGTTCAATATCGAAACTAACTTTATTCCGCGTGTTTTTGAAGGCGATGCTTTGCGGAAAATGGAAGAAGAGGCGTTGTATACACAGAAAATTATACGTGAAAAGCTCAAAGGATTTGATGCCAAAATGATCTTAACTGGTATCTTGCCTACTCTGCGGAAGTTTGATCTGGAAATGCATAACTTGACGCCAAAACCGCGTTACTTTGCGTTGATTGAAGCGATTCGTAAGCAGTTGAGCAAGAATGCGTTTGAGTTGCATCTGGAGGGGATTGACGAACTAAAAATTAACCATAATTCGCCACTTTTGGAAGCTTGTAATACCAGTTTTCAAGTGCATCTACAAGTCAGTCCAAAGAACTTTTCGCGCTACTACAATTTGTCGCAAGCACTCGCCGGTCCGATCATTGCAATAGCTGCCAATTCTCCGCTAGTCTTTGGTCGACGACTGTGGCATGAAAGTCGTATCGCCCTTTTCCAACAGTCACTAGACACCCGAAAATCGCATGATCATATGCGTGAAAGTAGCCCACGTGTTAACTTCGGAAAAGACTGGATAAATAATTCAGTTTTAGAAATTCACAAAGAAGATATTGCTCGATTCCGCGTGCTGTTGGCAGGTGATGTAGAGGAGGATTCATTGAGTTTAATCAACGAAGGGAAAGTGCCTAAGCTTCGCGCCTTGCAAGTCTTCAATTCCACAGTCTACCGTTGGAATCGACCGTGCTACGGCATCAGCGACAATGGTAAACCGCACTTACGTATCGAAAATAGAGTCTTGCCAGCTGGCCCAACAGTGATTGATGAAGTCGCTAATGCTGCCTTTTGGTTAGGAGCTATGATCGGCATGGGCGATTTGATTGAAGACATTACGCAAACCATTTCTTTTGAGGATGTACGCGACAATTTTATGAAAGCTGCGCAATACGGTATTGATTCCGAATTCAATTGGGTCAATGAACAAAAAATTAGAGCGCGTGACTTGATTCTGCAAGAGTTGCTACCTATTTCCCGAAAAGGGCTACAAAAACAAGGCATCAATGAAGAAGACATCGAACGCTACTTGGGCATCATCGAAGCGCGTGCTAAGCTGCATACAAATGGTGCCCGTTGGCAACTACGTGCCTTTTCCAAACTGAAAAAAGAATACACACAAGACGAAGCGACAGCTATAGTGACGGCTTCCATCATCAAAAATCAAGAACAAGAAATTCCCGTCCACAAGTGGGAAATGCCAAGTGCGATGGATTTAGCTGACTATCGACCTTCCGAATTGAAAGTCTCGGAATTTATGCAAACGGATTTATTTACAGTGCAGAAAGACGATATTATAGAGCTAGTGGCAGAAATGATGGACTGGCGTAAGATTCGCTATATGCCTATCGAGAACAAAGAGGGACATTTGGTTGGATTGATTACTTCGCGTTTATTGATTCGCTATTTTGCACGGCTAAGTGACGATCGAAAGGAGGATACAGCTGTCACTGTCAAAGATATTATGATTGAGTCGCCAGTCACCGTTTCGCCAGAAGCCAGTATCATGGAGGCACTCGAATTGATGCGAAATAAAAAAATTGGTTGTCTACCAGTTGTCAAGGACAAGGAGCTGATGGGCGTCATTACAGAGATGGACTTCCTGCGCGTCTCAGTGCGCTTGATGGAACGATTACAGCTTAATCAATAAACAAATACGACCAATGAGTACACCAACAAAACGACGAACTTTTCTGCAACAAACCAGCCTAGCCACTGCCGCTTTGATTGGCGCGCCTTTGCCACTATTAAAAACAAAATCAACTGCGAGAAAGCGCGTAGCCCTAGTCGGCACAGGTACACGCGGCATCAATCTTTGGGGAAAAAACTTGGAGGATAATTATAGCGACTACCTAGAGTTTGTGGGACTCTGCGACATCAACCCAGGTCGATTAGCGTATGGAAAAAAGTATATCGGTGCGGACTGTCCGATCTTCACTGATTTTGAGCAAATGATGAGGGAGACAAAACCCGAATTGCTCATTGTGACGACAATGGACTCTACACATCATCAGTTCATCATTAAAGGGATGGAAATGGGGGCGGACATCATCACAGAGAAACCAATGACGACCGACGAAGATAAATGTCAAGCCATCTTAGATGCAGAGGAAAAGACTGGTAAAAAGGTAACGGTCACTTTCAATTACCGCTACTCGCCTCATCGACAAAAGATCTACGAAATATTGCAAAGCGGACAGATCGGAGATGTCGTCAGCTGTGATTTTCATTGGTATTTGGACATCTATCACGGAGCTTCTTACTTCCGTCGTTGGCACGGATTACGTGAAAAAGGCGGGACTTTGTTGGTACACAAATCAACGCATCATTTCGACTTGCTCAATTGGTGGCTAGACGCCGAACCACAAGAAGTGTTTGCTTATGGCGACTTGGAATTCTATGGTGCAAACAACGAGTTTCGACACACACACTGCCGACCTTGTCCACACAAAAGCAGTTGTGACTTCTACTGGAAAATGGATGACTACCATCAAAAACTATACGCCGATCATGAAGAATATGATGGCTATTTAAGAGATGGATGTGTCTGGCGAAAAGAGATTGATATTTATGACAAAATGTCGGCGCAGATCAAATATGCTAATAATGTTTTGGTCAATTATTCGTTGACAACTTACTCGCCTTACGAAGGCTATCGCATTGCGTTCAATGGGACGAAGGGACGGGTGGAAGCGTGGATCAAAGAACGTCAGCCTTGGGTGACAGATGCCTACGACGAGATTCAAGTGACCGAAAATTTTGGAGATACGCAGTACATTCAAGTCAAACATGGCGGTGGTGGTCATGGTGGTGGTGATGTGCGGATGCAAAATAAAATATTTGTGGATGTTAATGCCAAAGATGAGTACAAACAATCAGCGGGCAGTCGAGATGGGGCAATGTCTATTTTGATTGGTATTGCGGCGCGAAAAAGTATTGAAGAGCAGCGCGCGGTGAAAATTGAGGAGTTGACGAGTTTGGAGCCGAGGGCTAAGAAATTGTAAAAGTCAGTTGAGAGTAAGTGACCAAGACAACTTCCACGCGCCCTTGTGCGTATTGTAGAAGCAAGTTTAGCTGAAGCATTCTATGAAGATAATTGATCGCTTACTCATCAAGAGTTTCATTCCACCATTCGCTGTGACGTTTTTCATCGCCATTTTCGTGCTGATGATGCAGTTCCTGTGGAAGTGGATTGATGAAATTGCTGGAAAAGGGGTAGGACTGTTCTTCATCGTCGAGATGCTAGGGTATATGTGTATCTCTTTGATTCCCATGGCGTTACCGATGGCAGTCCTCATTTCTTCCGTTATGGTAATGGGCAACTTAGCGGAGCATTACGAGCTAGCAAGTCTAAAATCGACGGGTACTTCTTTAGCGCGTATCATGTTGCCGTTGATGTTTTTGACGTTCGGAATTAGTGTTTTTTCTTACATTGCTTCCGATAAATTAATCCCTATTTCCAACCTAAAATACCAATCTCGTCTATACGACATCAAAAATCAAAAACCTACCCTCAGCTTAGAACAAGGCGTTTTCAACAATGACTTTCAAGGCTTTTCGATCCGAATAAAAGACAAAAAAGCAGATAACAAAAGCATAGAAGGTGTACTCATGTATGACCAAAGTCAGGGTTCCGGCAGTCGCTTCTCCCAAGTAACTGCAAAAAATGGAGAAATGACGGTTACCCCTGACGAACGTTTCTTTGTGATGCGTCTGTTCGATGGCACACAGTATTTAGAATCGAAGCCTACCTTGCGCAATGGAAAACCAAATTACCCGTTTATTCGTACTTCTTTTAAAACGTGGACAAAGGTATTTGACCTAGGGGAATTTCAACTTGATCGGACGGATGAAAGCCTATTTAAGACCCATCATAATATGCTGTCTACCAAAGAGTTAGTAATGGCAATTGACTCGATTGAACGGCAACGGCAGCAGCGTATTGATGGAATGACTGATGAAATTGAACGTTCCTTCTACCAGAAAAATATAGAAGAAGAAGCGACCGAAAATGCAGAACAAGAAGCAGCAACAGGCGAGGAAATCAGAGAAGAGATAGTCATAAACGATTCCTTATTGACCAAAAATGATTCTACTGCAGCCGAGGTAATAGAATGGAACAAAAAAATAGATAGAAGAAGGGAAAATTCGAAGAACTCGGAGGCTCAAGTACCAGAAAAAACAACAGGCACTAGATTTTTTAACTCCCCTCAGCAAATGGATTCTATAGGAGAACTATCCAACTACAATTCGTTGTATGAAACGTTTCGTCCTGACGACCGCTCTCGTCTGATGAACAAGGGACGCTCAAAAATAACAGGTGCGCATCAGGCAGTCTTGGCTACCCTTCGAGCAATAGAACGAACGCACGAAAACCGAATCGACCATCTGTATCATTTGCACAATAAATTCAGTGTATCAGTAGCGTGTTTCATCTTTTTATTCATTGGCGCACCAATGGGAGCAATCGTCCGAAAAGGGGGATTTGGCTATCCTCTACTGATCTCTGTCGTCTTCTTCGTCATTTATATCATGATGACTATTCTATTTAAAAAGACGATGGAAGGGGGTGGAATTGATCCTGTATTGGGTGCATGGATGCCTTGTTTAGTGATCTTGCCAATTGGTATTTTCCTGACTAGCAAAGCGATGAATGATTCTAAACTGCTACCTTCTGGAAAAATCGTGAAATGGTTGCGTAGGGTAGGGAAGTGGTTCAAGTCGACTTCTACGTCTAGCAAAAAACAGTCCACGGCTTCGTTATAAATCCATCAAATTTATCGGATTTTCAGAACCATCAATCTGTTATTTAGTTTGGCTATCTATGGAAACTACTGTAGCAACGGACTTACGTACCAGAATTAACGATCTCCTGAAAGCACTCTCCAAAGGGCTTTATGAACGCGAAGAAGCTATTAAACTTTCTCTCCTCAGTGCGATTGCTGCGGAAAGTATATTTCTATTAGGTCCTCCTGGTGTGGGTAAAAGTTTGATTGCACGCCGGCTGAAATATGCTTTTCGAGATGGCACTTCTTTTGAGTACTTAATGAGTAAATTCAGTACACCCGATGAAATATTTGGTCCCATTTCTATCAAAAAACTAAAAGAAGAGGATCAGTACAAACGCATCACGGATCGCTACCTACCAAGTGCAAATATTGTTTTTCTAGATGAAATATGGAAGGCAGGGCCAGCTATCCAAAATGCGCTTTTGACCATTCTAAACGAAAAGATCTACCGAAATGGGGATGAGGACATGCAGGTCAATATCAGTGGTATCATCACTGCTTCTAATGAACTACCACCAGCCAATAAAAACCTAGCACCCATCTGGGATCGCTTTCTCATTCGGTTGGAAGTAGGAGGTATCCGAAAGTTCAATCATTTTCTACAAATGATTACGGAGACAGATGATCTGTACAAAGATGACATTGAGGCGTCGCTGAAAGTGACACAAGCCGAATTAGCGGATTGGAATGACCAAATAGATGCTGTAGAAATCCCCCCAGAAGTGTTGAACACGATTCAACTGCTCAAAGTTAAGATAGAAGAACACAATAGCAAGCCGAATCACCTGGACAATCAAATTCCTGTATTTGATCGACGATGGAAAAAAATGGTTCGACTACTACGCACTTCTGCATTTTTGAATGGTCGGACAGTCGTTGATCTAATGGATTGTTTTTTGATGGTACACTGTCTATGGAGCAAACCTTCTCAGCTAGAACTAATCCAAGAGATGGTAAGTGCTGCCATCCGAAAGCATGGCTACTCTTTAGCAGTCAATCTGAATATGGTTAAAAAAGAAGTGCGACAATTTGAGGAAGAAGTGCAAGCGGAGACACAAGTAGAATACATTAAAGCAGAAGAACGCTTGCTACCGATAGAAGAAGACTATTTTGAACTGGTCAAGAACGACCAGAAGTTTGAAGGTAGTTTGATGTCCATTAAGCAGTTTCGAGAACTTTCATTGGAGGAAGAAAAAGTGTGTAACTTTTATGATGAGAATGCGAGTTTAGTCAATCGACTACGTACTTCAAGAGGAAAAGAGGAGTATACCATACGTGTCAATTACAATTCCCAACACTATACATACCGACTAAAAACGCAAAAAATAGAAAAAACGGAAAGCATCAAACGTGAAGCACATCCACTTCTGCAAAAGCACTGGGAAGAGCGATATGTGCAGATTACTACCTACATGGCTACACAGCTAGAAAAGCTACAGACCTATCAAAAGGAAGAGCTAAAACTAGAAAATCTGTTTGTGGAAAGTAAATTGATGGAAATCGTTACTGCAAATCTTGAGGACACGATAGCCGTACTGAAACGATTGCAGATACAGATGGAGAAGATAAAATATAGCTACGATACTAAATAAAAAAGGCAGTAGCAAAATCTTTGCGAAAAGCTTTCATATAAACCAAATTGCTATTCGGTTAGATACATTTCGTCAATATACGATTCTGCTTACTGCGTTATTACACGAGCTACTTTACATCTTTTGGTTGGAGTGATACTAAACTATCTTAGTTCATTGGTACAAAGATAAATCATCCTAAATGATTAAACTATACCATATTATGGGGATATTTACTTCTCAATATTGAATCAAAAGTTGATGATTTAGTTTTATAACTAGCTGTATTCTAACGATTTGCATTTTTGAAAATCATTGAAAAATAAAACTAAATGCACAATAAGCATCTATTCAAAAGGTAATTTGACTAATCGATCATGGAGAAAGTGCTGTAGGCACTTCAAATATATAGTAGATTGACAGGTCAAATTAAGTTTTCAATACTTGTGAAACAGTATTCTTCTCTAAGAAGACTGCTTACTTTGAATGATGCGTGTGATTAAATAATTGATGAAGCAAAGATGCTACTTCGAGGAAAGTAGTTCCATACCAGAAAGTAAATATTTTACGTATCAAGCTTATTCAATAAAGGATAGAAGTAAACTTGTAAATTGCTGATTTACAGAGAAATAAAGATACAGAATGTATTCAAAATTAGGTGATTATACCAAATATTACTTTCTAAAAGATCGGATTTTGCTTTTCATAATACATTATATCTTATGCTGAGAAAGCACGTCTTACATTCCGATGATGTCGATTCCTCCGATGACAGTTGGCTTATTCATGTTGCTTGCGTTTTTGTGTTAGAAAATGTTGGCTGAAAGGGTACAGAGAAAGCACGTCTTACATTCCGATGATGTCGATTCCTCCGATGACAGTTGGCTT
>CAYLPW010000085.1:0-10681 GCA_964385665.1 uncultured Saprospiraceae bacterium | reverse complement strand
ATTCATGTTGCTTGCGTTTTTTCTGTTTTTCTAAATAATTGACAATACAAAGATGCAGTGGTATCAGAGAGTATACCACGCAGAAATCACGCTTGTTTACTTGTATATAATTATGGAAAAATTGCTTAAGTTTAGGCATAAACAGTTAAGCGTCAATTTGGTGCAGATTCAAATTGAAGGAAATTAAGGCATATTATACGATATAAGGTATCGAAATAAATTTACCCTGTACTTAGTGATAGGTACTAAGTATAACAACGGTTGTAATGTATTATAGGAAGGTGGAAAGCTCGACCTACAACACTATGGCTATTAAATTTTCAGTGTTCTCTATTGATTTTCAAATTATTATATATTCGTTTTATACTTTTGTAAGTAATGATAGCAATACTTCGTAGGTACTACTTTTTGATATTTTCTTTAGTACAAGCAAAGCTATGGCAGAATATAGGCATAAACAATCCAAAAAAAACTACTTTTGAAGTATCAATCTATGATCTATTTGTGGTATTTAAAATTGTAACTAAGTGATAGACAATAAGTTGTGCTAATGAAATTATTGAATAATATCAATTATTGACAATATTGCGTATGGAAAAGCTAAAAGAACTTGTCTCTTTTTTGAATAAATCCCGATTAAAAAGAATAGAAGTGATTGGGAGTCCTCCTCCAAAGCGAAGCATGTCTACACAATTCTACGAAGGTATTGCTAATAATAGTTTTGAAAATGACGAGGATGCAGCTAAGCATTTTTTTGGCGAGAATGCTAGTCCTAACGATAGGCGATATAGGACGCTGAAAAAACGATTCTATGATCGACTAGTTAATACGATTTTTTTCATAGATGCTGCCAAACTAGATCTGAATAAGTACCAGAATGCTTACTACGATTTGACCAAAAAAGTAACGGCTGGTGATATTCTATATAAGCGAGGTCAGCATAAAAGTGCTATTTACATTTTAAAGAAATGCCTTCCCAGAGTAGAGCGATACGAATTTCACGAACTGAAACTACGCGTACTTAAAATCCTCAGAGTACATTATGGTGCTGTAGATGTTAATGTAAAAGCATATGATGAATATACTCAAAATATTGAGCATACTGAACGAGCTTTAAAGATAGAGGAAGAGGCTATTGACTTGCATATAAGGGCGAAGTTGAGCTTCGCTAAGGATCGCACTGATTTTAGTAAGCATTATATGACTAGTACAGAATACTTTAAGCATCTATCTAAGTATTTAGGAACGAAATATGACAGTGTTGTCTTTCAATTTAACGTTCGGAGTTTAGAATTGATGATGTATAGTGCCAAGCGAGAGTTAGAGAAAGAGATTATTACATGTGATAAGGCAATAGAAAGCTTGCAAACCCGACCTTACTATAATCCAAATCATATACATGCATTTAATATAGAAAAGTCCGCTGCTTATTTGCTACTATCCAAACACGAGCAAGGAATAGCCGCCGCAAAAGAAGCAAAAAAATATGCCCTTAGTCCAACAGGACAATCCCGAAGCTCCTTCTTCATACTCCTCAATCATCTACATGCTTCGCAATACGACCAGGCTTATGATGTGTTCAGAGAAGTAGATGAATCGAATATCTTAAAAAAAACTCCACAATCTATCCGAGAAGAATGGCGGATCGCAAATGGCTACTTCCACTTTCTAGTGGAAGCAGGTCGGTTAGACGTGGACGAAATTCAAGGAAAGTTTCGGCTGAAAAAGTTTCTGAATGATGTTCCAGGATTTGCGAAAGACAAACGGTCGACCAATGTACCAGTCTTAGTGCTACAAGTCTTGTTCTTTATCGTTCGGCAAGACTTTGACAGTTCCGCAGAGCGACTACGTGCTGTAGATCGGTACAATAGTCGCTACCTTTTGAAGGACAATACCTTCCGTAGTAACTGTTTCGTTAAAATGTTGCTTTGTGCATTGGATGCTGGCTTCAATAAGATCGCGACGCAGCGTAAAGCGAAAAAGTACCTGAAACGACTCGCAGAAATGCCTATCACACAAGTCAAGCAGAACTACGAGACAGAGTATATTCCATATGAAAAACTATGGGAAATAGTGATTAGCTTATTGGACAATTCACACTATTTAGTGAGGCGTTGAATCAGTGACAGTGTGTCTCGGACTTTTTCCGTCAAGCTATTCAAATCGCGGCTTTTGATAACATTGCTACTAATCAGTTTAGAACCCATACCGACGCAGACAGCACCAGCACCAAACCAGCTAGTTAAGTTGTCTTCGTCTGTACTCACGCCGCCCGTAGGCATGATACGTGTCCACGGCTGAGGTGCCATGACTGATTTGATAAAGTTAGCCCCATAGACGCTTCCGGGAAATAGCTTTACGATTTCGCAACCCAACTCTTCTGCTTGCCCGATTTCTGACAACGATGCACAGCCTGGCATATAGGCTACTTTTCGGCGATTGCAGATGCGCGCAATATCTGGACGAAGCGCAGCAGAAACAATGAAATGTGCGCCCAACTGCATGTAAAGCGCTGCTGTTGGAGCATCTACTATAGAGCCTACCCCTAGCAACATACCAGGCAATTCTTTCAATGCGTAGCGATTAAGTGCGCCAAAGGTCTCATGGGCAAAGTCTCCCCGATTGGTAAATTCTAATAAGCGTCCGCCACCATCATAGCAGGCTTTTAGGATAGACTTACCTAACTCTACATCATCGTGATAGAATAGAGGCATTAATTTTTGATCAGTAACAGTTTGGAGAACTTCTAATCTGCTGTATTGAGCCATGAGAACGTAATAAGGAGGTAGATGAAATATATGGTTTAACTATGCGAAGGAAAGTCAGTAACTTTTTCCTCGTATCAGGCACAAATATCGAAATAAATTGGGAATGCTACGTCTACAGAAAGCTTTTCTTTAAACACCTCAATACACCAATGAAATGAACGAACGATTGCCCCAATTCTACCAAATACACCATTTCCACTGCTCTAGCAATCAAACATACTGCGGATAATCCTCTGTACGAAAGGAAAAGAGTTGCTCCACAGCTTGTTTGCGATAGCTAAATATCTCGTCTACTTTACTTTCTACAAAAAGCGCATTCGCTAAACTGCCAATAGGACCAAAAGGAACTTTGTAGTGCAATAGGTCAGTCATCATCACCCCCTCTGGCACTTCTTCAAAGTGGTGTTCGTGATGCCAAAGCGCATATGGACCAAAACGCTGATCGTCTACAAAATACTTCTTCGGATGGATGTGTGTGATCTCCGTCATCCAATTCATAGGCGGCGCAAAAGCAAGTGGCTGTATTTTGTATAGAATAACCATACCTTCATACATATCTACACCTGCGATGTCGGACAAAATTTCAAATTTCACTCCGTCAGGAGTCATCGCATTTAGATTTTCTGGACGTGAGAAGAACTGCCAGATTTCATCCAATGGGCGAGGTACAAACTGTTTCCACTCTTTCTTTTTGACACGCATAAATGGTAGCTGATTAATTCAGCAATAGCAATGTGAGTTGGAAGAAAAGGTTCAGTAGATGTGCATTAAATCACTAGCGAACAGCAACGCTTTCATCGTTATCCGACTTTTTCTCCAATTCAGGAATAATCAACACGTCGTCTACTGAATATTGAAAGTCTCTTTGCTCTAACGTACCATTTTCGTCTACACCTCTCAGACTACCACTTGTACTTTCTGCCATACATGTATAGCTCACGTACTCCTCTATAGCTTGCGATTCATCTAAAAAACTCAAAATATGTACTTCGATGCCCTGTTGTCCCAAATAAGCAGACAATTCGCAAGTGCGTTCTGGCTCACAACTTTCCATTCCATCTGTGATGAAAAGAATTGCTTTTCGACCTCCTTTATTTCCAAATAAAGCAGGGGCAAGTTCCATAGCAGTGTTTACAGGTGTCTGCCCATCAGCAGCCAAATTCTTAACTATATCAAATAACAGAAAGCGAGCAGTAGCAGTAGAACGCTGCATAGGTGGACGATCTCCACATTCACCACCCACTGCTATTACACCTATCTTTGTTTTTTCTTGGATACTGGTCAGCATATGATAGGTCAAGTTTTTCATCCAATCGAATCGAGAAACACGTGTATCCATCTCTGAAGGCACGCGCATAGAACCCGATGCATCAATCATAAACAGTAGCTCATCATAGTCTGAGAAGTCGTCAATCATCCAGTGAATTTCAGTGGGTAGCCATTCCTCCTCTATTGCAGTTTGTCGGGTGGCTGCTACCATTTGTGGACTAGCTGTAGCAGAGGTAGTTGAAATGGAATGTATGGGATAAGGCTCAATGGTGTTGGGGGGCAGTTGCAATGCGGTATTGACGCGGTTGTAGTTGGTCGCAGCAGTTGGATTACTTGGACGATAGCGCAACGCTTCTTCAAACAGGTAGCGAGCGTTCCGCAAGTGTCGTTCGTGTACAAGCATCTTCGTTCCGTTTCCATTATCTTGATTTTCTACTACATCCAGATAGCCTAATGCATTATACGCTCTAGCTAGTAAATGGTAGTCCAACTTTTGGTTCTTGTGAATATCTATCACGGTTTGCTTCAGTAGATCGCGCGCCACTTCGTGTTGGTTGTTTAAAATGTTGTTGAAAGCAAGATAGTAATTGCGTTCCAGATTGCGCTGATTGGAAGTCGCCTGAATAGTGGATAAATGATTGAGATAAAAAACGGCCTGCTTAGGCTGATTTTTCCCCAAATAAATTTTGATAACCATCAGGCAAGCAGCGTCATGTCGAATTTCTTCTTTAAGCGCCTTTTTAAAATAGGTTAATGCCTTTTGATCCTTTCCTCGTTTGAGAAAAGCAATCCCTTTGGAATATTGATTATTAGAAAGTGCTATATGTTGTGCGTCGGCAAATGAAATACTGCCACACAAAAAGAGCAATAGAAGTAGAGTTCTACCATATAAGGACATAATGCTAGTATTTTACCAATGCGAAAAGAAAAGGGTAAACGACTTTATAGGCAGATGGAAAAAGCGAAGGAGTGACTTAAATCGGTGACTTCCTTTCAATTTGCAACAAATATAGAAATAATCTATACGTTTATATGATTATAGAAAAAATAAGTAACATGAAATAATTAAATTCACTCCGAAACCCGAAAACTTTCGGGGTCGGGGTTCGATTTTTATTGAAAGTCGATATGCAGAATAAATAGATGCTTTCGACAGAAATCGAACACTCAAGAATGCAAACCTGCCCGACGGTCAGGTTTACCTAACTGTATAGGTAGGCGGGTTTAGGATTGAACGCACACTAAGTTGTCCATCATTATTCTTAGCGGGAGCAAATGAGTCAGTTAAGCAGTTGACTTTAAATGTGTTCCGCTTTTGGCGAAGTAGATTTTTTTGTTCAGCTCCACTCCTGAGAGAGATAAAGGGTTTCCTTATAGGGGGGAAACGCAGGCAATGCCCTAGTATCGGCGATCCGATAGCTATTGGGGTTTAACGAAATATGAGCTAAAAAGATACCGTCACAGAGTAGGAGAATAAATGGACTACTTATAACACACTAAAATAGTGCCTTGCCTAAAGCTTAACAAACCTTCAAAGTATTGTTACCTTTGCACGTCTGCTAAACATCTCCCAAAAAGGTACTGTTTGGTAGATATTGATCGTACCAATCAACAGACTGGTACTTTTTGAATCATATAATAGAAAGACCTATATGGATTTTTTGGTAACTGCTGGGCAATTGATACTCAGTCTTTCCATTCTGATTGTTTTACACGAATTGGGGCATTTCTTGCCTGCTCGTTTTTTCAATACCCGCGTTGAAAAATTCTACCTTTTCTTCGATCCTTGGTTCTCCTTATTTAAAAAGAAAATAGGGGACACAGAGTATGGAATTGGCTGGCTTCCATTGGGTGGTTATGTCAAAATATCTGGGATGATCGACGAAAGCATGGACAAAGAGCAAATGAAGCAACCACCCAAGCCTTGGGAATTTCGCTCCAAACCTGCTTGGCAACGCCTCATCATCATGTTAGGTGGTGTAACGGTCAACTTCATTCTAGGATTCTTTATATATGGTATGGTGTTTTGGACATGGGGACAAGAATATGTACCTGTCGAAAATGCAAAATATGGCATTTACGCGGACTCTTTAGGGCAAGAAATGGGGTTGCAAAGTGGCGATAAAATCGTTAGCGTAGGTGATGCACCATTCGATCGTTTCAATCCTGGAATAGTGGTGAAAGAGATCGTCATCAATGGCGCAGATCAGCTAGTCGTCAATCGTAATGGACAAAATGTCACCTTGGATATAGACGCTGGCAAATGGACAAAAATCCTATCTAGTTCTACTGGCGATCGAAACTTATTCAACGCTCGCTTTCCAACTGTAGTCAATCAAGTAGATGAAGGCAAAGCAGCAGATAAAGCTGGTATCCAGTCTGGAGATCAGCTAGTGAGTGTAAACGGAACACCTACACCTTATTTTCAGGACTTCAGGAAGGAGTTGATCCATCAGTTGCCACCACCGCCACCACGGCAGTCTTTCTTTCAACGAATATTCAATAAGCCACCTCCACCTACCGAGCCTGTTACTGTTGATATAGGCGTGGAGCGAAATGGTAATACCTTTACTGCTCCTGTTGTGTTAGATGCTAACGGAAGGATATACATTAGTGTCAAAACATTGGAGACAGCGACAGAAGAGTTTGGCTTTGGCGAAGCCATGGTAAAAGGAGTGAAACAAGGCTGGAGTTTTTTAGGTGCTCAATTGATCGGATTCAAAAAGATGTTTACGCTAGAAATTAATCCTTCTGATAGTTTAGGTGGATTTGGATCGATTGGTTCCATGTTTGGATCGTTTTGGAATTGGCAGAACTTTTGGACGATGACGGCGGTCTTGTCGCTCATATTGGCTTTCATGAATCTATTACCGATCCCAGCATTGGATGGTGGACACGTTATGTTCTTGCTCTATGAAATCGTAACAGGACGCAAGCCAAGTGATAAGTTTATGGAAGTGGCGACGATGATTGGGTTCGTTATTCTGATTACTTTAGTGTTGTATGCTAATGGATTGGATGTTTTGAGAGCTTTTCAGTAGACAGAATCTTAATGATCGAATAGTAACTGCTATTTGAAAAATCATAAATCAGTGGTCGAATGGCTTTTCCTTGAAGTTGTTCGACCATTTTTTGTTTGTAGGTCTTTCGCAAACATGCCTATCACGAATTACACATTTCATTGATGCTTCGTAACCAACGAATCTGTCTACTACAGGCAGGTTTGGTCGGTTCAATAAAGTGTTTGGATGCCCGATCATCCAAGGTTATACCTTCGATGAAACTTACGCTTCTATAACAATTATACTTTTCAAATGAGCATATCGTATCGAAGGTGCTACTTCGTAACCACCGAATTTATTCGGTAGGTTCAACCAAAAAGTCAGCCGAATAAATTCGGCGACTACGAAAGCTGACTTTTCCAACAAAAATCGTATATTTGCGCCGCTAAAATTATTTCTTAACGTAAAGCACACTTTTTAGTGTGTTAAAAAAGCATTCTTTCAATGCTAGAAGAAGAAAAAAACGAGAACAAAGAAGTTCTTGAAACAAAAGAAGAAGCTATCGAGACAGAAGTGGTAGCTGCTAGTGAAATGGTCGAAGTTTCAGATCCAGTATCCAATGCTGAACAGGCATCTAAAATGGATCAGGTAGAAGACGCTACTATTTTGGCGACTGAAGAAGAAGAGATCATTCAGGTAGCATCCAGCACGCAAGAAGCGGTCGAAATGATAGCGGACGTCACTAAAACACCTCCCACTGAAGTTCCATCAACAGATACAAAAACTGAGGAGTCAGATACAGAAACTGAGGAGTCAGACTCTGAAGAAGAGGATAGTGCAGAAGAACTGACTAAGTCAGTAGAAGAAACTGATGACGAAGAGGAAGAAGAAGAGGACGAATTGGTTCTTGAAGAAGATGAAGTAGTTGGCGAATCTGCGCACGACGACTTTAACTGGGAAGCTGGCAATAAAAAAATGGCAGCCTACAGCGAAGAGCAGACTGAGGAGTACTTGAAGCAATACGAAGAAACCATGCAGCGCACGCTGGAAGGTGAGATCGTTGGCGGAAAAGTAGCGAAGATTCACGATGGCGACGTCATCCTAGACTTTGGATTCAAATCAGATGGTTTATTGTCCTTGTCTGAATTCAGAGATCTAGACGATTTGAATGTCGGCGATCAAGTAGAAGTATTTGTCGAGCAGCAGGAAGATGATCGCGGTCAGCTAGTCCTTTCTCGCAGAAAAGCAAAATTGCTACGTGCTTGGGAGCGTATCCAAGATTCTTACGAAAATGGTACAGTTATCAAAGGTACAGTCATTAGTAAGACGAAAGGTGGTTTGATTGTAGACACGAGCGGTCTAGAAACATTCTTACCTGGTTCTCAAATTGACATCAAGCCAATCGTTGATTACGATGCGTATGTAGGGAAGCAGATGGAGTTCAAAGTGGTGAAAATCAATGAAGCCATCAAGAATGCCGTTGTTTCGCACAAAGCTTTGATAGAAAGCGATTTAGCAGAGCAACGTGAAACCATCATAGCAGGTCTAGAGCGTGGTCAGGTCTTGGAAGGATTGGTGAAAAATATTACCGATTTCGGTGCTTTCCTAGATTTAGGGGGTGTCGATGGTCTATTGTACATCACCGACATTTCTTGGGGACGTATCAGCCATCCAAATGAAGTCTTGAAAATCAACGACAAAATTAACGTTGTTGTACTCGACTTTGATGAGAACAAAAAGCGTATCTCTTTAGGTCTCAAGCAGTTACAGCCACATCCTTGGGATGTATTGGATGCAGAGATCAAAGAAGGTTCTGTGGTCAAAGGTAAGATTGTCAATATCGAAGACTACGGTGCATTCTTGGAAATTGAGCCAGGTGTAGAAGGTCTAATCCACGTTTCGGAGGTAACTTGGAGCAATCAGCCAGTCAATGCGAAGGAGTACTTTACGATAGGTACGATGCACGATGCAAAAGTCGTGACCATCGACCGCGAAGAGCGTAAGATGTCCTTGAGCTTGAAGCAGTTGAATCAAGATCCTTGGAGTACTATTGTGGAGCGTTACCCAACGGATAGCCGGCACACAGGTCGCGTCATGAACTTGACACCATACGGCGTATTCGTCGAATTGGAAGAAGGAATTGGTGGTATGATTCACATTTCTGACTTGTCTTGGACGAAACGGTACAATCACCCATCTGAATTCACGAAAGTGGGTCAAGATATCGAGTGTGTGATTTTAGAAGTTGATGTAGACAACCGTAAACTAGCATTAGGTCACAAGCAGATCGAAGAAAATCCATGGGATACATTTGCTAATGTCTTCCCAGAAGGTTCTTACCACGATGCCACACTTGTCCGCAAAGACGACCGTGGAGCAATCGTACAGTTACCTTACGGATTGGAAGCGTTTGCGCCGATCAAGCACATCCGCAAAGAAGATGGTACGAATGCAGAAGTGGAAGAAGTGATCAAGGTGAAAATCTTGGAATTCAACCGCGACGACAAGCGTATCCTAGTTTCTCACTTGCGTTATTTGGAAGACATCAACCGCGAAGCGGAAGAGCATGTCCGTCAAGAGAAGCGAGCAGAGCGCAAGCAAACGCGCGATCAAGTGCAGAAAACGCAATCGAATGTAGAGCGTTCTACACTCGGTGATTTGGATGTCTTCTCTCAATTGAAAGATCAGTTGAAGGAGAATGAAGAGAATAATGACAACGACGACAGCGACGACAAGGCATAGAGAATAGACTTTATCTTATCGTCTATTGATAGAACTAACTGTCCCAATCGGTCTTTGTATCGGTTGGGACAATTTTTTATATTTAACCATAAAATCAATTGCTCATGAAAATCAACTATCTATTAATAGCTATCTTCTGCATAGGTATATTTTCTTGTTCAGAAGAAGAACTTGAAGACCTCACTTACCCGAGAAAGTTTGTATATGCAGGATTAGAGTATCATACAGAAGGTAATTATCAAATAACAGAAAACGGATTTGAAGATGTTGATGCACCACCTATTCGTGATACGATTGAGGATATAATAATTAAGGATGCCGTAGAGAGTCCTGATTTAGGAATTAATCAGATGGTAGTTGACATCTTATCTGACTCCGAGTTGAGACTGTATTGGCCAATTGAAGATACAATCGACCTAAATCTAACATACGAACTTTTAAATAATACGATTATTATTTCTGATGAGAGATTTATAGATACCTTAGCAACGGGTACAGAATCGCTCCTTCCACTAACTACTAACGATAGTTTTACTCAGGTAGAAATAGCATTTGATTGCTATATTTCTAATTCGTACAATAGTTTTCGAGGAGAAAGGCAATGGAATTCTGGTCGAATCTATACGGGATTTTTTGATCCTGAAAGAAAATATGCGCGGTCAACTGAGCAACTACTAGAGGATATAAGAGATGAACGTTCTTTAGCTGTCTCTGATACAATTCTTATATGGAGAGGAAATTTTGTTTATGAGATAGAATAGTCAGAATAACTATTCTCATTTAATATACAGCGGATGGATAGTCTAACATCTAACATCTAACATCTAACATCTAACATCTATAAAATGGCACAACGAACAGACGTCAACGAACTCGGCGAATTTGGACTAATTGACCACT
>CAYLPW010000084.1:0-18494 GCA_964385665.1 uncultured Saprospiraceae bacterium | reverse complement strand
CTTATGCTGTTTTCTTAGACATTCAAGCGTCACGTTCTTAGGAGACTTCCTGAATACCATATTTCAAATACTGCACATTAGGTATCCAGTAAGTGAGTTCATTCTTTATGCACTGATTGGGGAGCTACTTACTCCCGCTAGTGCAAACATTCACCACTGCAATTCGATATGATAGGCGGAGTTTACTAACCATTGGCTCATAAAATAATGAGAGCTTGTTGGGAAATTGAAAATTCGGCTGCACTCGCAAAATTTTATCTTGCTCTTCGTTGCTTATCGCTCATGTAGCTAAGGCTATAATCGCTCTTCGCGCCTTGATCAAAATAAAATTTTTTGTCGTTCGCTCAAATCACAAAATCCCAACAAGCTCTAAGCAAAACCCACCAATTGAACCATGTATTTTGATAACAACACAACAACACATGATACACTTGCATCCCGTACTTTACGGATACCAATTTCCTTAGCGCGTTTTGCTAGAGTGACAGTAAAAAGTCCAACTAAGTCAATGAAAGGAATCACTAAACTGATGGCAATTAGGTTGTTGATAGATAACAGCCTTCCCGAATTGAGTATAAGCTAATGATGATCGAACTACTCACTCAGAATAGAAACTTTCGTATACCGTTTTTTCGTAAACTAGCCTCGTTCCTCCTCGCTCAACATTTGGATAGTCTTTGGCTTCGGTTGCTAAGCATATCATCAAGTGCGACAGATCATTTCACTATCATCTTTCGCAGAAACACGCGAAGTTCTCCATCTCCTTCTTTATATTTGTTTTTCCTAAATTTTTCCGATTACATCTTTAGTTGTCTTCTTGTTAAAAAGAGATAGCTATTCTTCTGAAAAGGCTATTTGAATTCATACAAAGAATACCAAAATGAGAAGTAATCGACTTCCTCTAGTTGCATTGGCATACGCTTTCCTCATAGGAATGAGTAGCTGTCAATCTGACCCAGCTATCGAACAAGGTAAGCAGATAGACAATCTACTCGAACGAGCGATCGAAGAGGCAGCACACGGAGAAGGACTAGCCGCCTTTCAACTTCCCAGTTCTAGCGACTACGCCAATATTCCACAAGATCCAAATAATCCGATCACTACGGAAAAAGTGAAGCTAGGTCAACTACTCTACCACGAAACAGCACTCGGGCAGCTTCCAAAGAATGAGGCTGGAAGAGGAACTTATTCTTGTGCCTCTTGCCACTTTGCCGCCGCAGGTTTTCAAGCAGGTACAATACAAGGCATTGGAGAAGGCGGAGAAGGGATCGGACTACGTGGAGAAGAGCGCATTATGTCCTCTGCTTATGCGCTGACGGAAATTGACGTGCAACCTGTCCGCACACCTACTACTTTACATGTTGCGTATCAGGAAGTGATGTTGTGGAATGGACAATTTGGCGCAACAGGACCAAACAACGGAACCGAGTCGCAGTGGAAAGAAGGGACGCCAATTGCGAACAATCATTTAGGCTATCAAGGCGTGGAAACGCAAGCGATTGCTGGACTCGGCGTGCATCGGCAAACCTGCAATAAAGAGATGGCGGAGCAAATGGGTTACGATGAACTGTTCGATGAAGCCTTTCCAACTATTGATACTAGCGAACGCTACGGCATCGAATATGCAGCATTGGCGATTGCCGCTTACGAACGCACTTTACTCGCCAACGAAGCCCCTTTTCAGCGGTGGCTGCGTGGAGAAGAAAATGCGATGACCAACGTTGAGAAAGAAGGCGCACTCCTCTTTTTTACGAAAGCGAACTGCGTTTCTTGCCATAACGGTCCGTCCTTGAGCAATATGAATTTCTATGCGCTTGGTATGGGCGACCTGGACATGATGAACGGGGCATTCAGTGTCTCGCCAGATGACAATACGCACAAAGGACGCTTTTCTTTTACTGGCAAACAGCGTGATCTGTACAAATTCAAGACGCCACAGCTATACAATTTAAAAGACTCGCCTTTCTATGGACATGGGGGGTCATTGACTTCTTTGGAAGAGGTGGTGCAATACAAGAATATGGCTCAAGGTGAAAATCAGCGCGTACCTTTCCAGTTTTTGGATAAGCGATTCACTCCACTGAAACTAGATGCCGAAGAAGTAAATGCATTGGTGGCTTTTCTAGAAACTGGTTTGTACGACCCGAATTTGCTGCGCTATCAACCGGAAAGCGTCTTGTCGAATCAGTGTATTCCGAATCACGATATGCCGTCGCGTTTGAGTTTGGGGTGTGAGTAGGGGAGATATGAGCGAATAGATGTTTCATTAACCCTTTCTTCCACTCGTGTGTTATTTTGTCAAATCGCCACTAATATGCAAGAAATAGCCAAATCACCCGATCTCGTCCAAAAGCTTCAATCGTTCGATAACTTTAAAGGCATTCCCGCTGAAGCCTTACAATGGCTCATCGACAACTCTACTTACTGTTGCTACGAAGAAGGCGAATCCCTCTTTTATGCTGGCAAAGAAGTTAACCACATGCAGGTCATTGTAGAGGGCGAATATGTGATCTACTTAGAACAAGATGGCAAACGACGCGAAACTGGCGTGTGGCGAGAAGGATATGTGACAGGCGTACTCCCTTTTTCTAGGATGAAGACGGCAGGGGGCTATGGCGTAGCGTTGCGGACGTGCTGTGTGCTGGAGTTGCATAAAAAGCACTTTACGGAGATGGTACAAGTGAGTTACGAGCTGGTTCAAAATCTAGTAGCGATCATGTCTTCACGGATTCGGGAGTTTTCACAGTTGCGTTTTCAGGATGAAAAGTTGCTGGCATTAGGAAAGCTATCCGCAGGTTTGGCGCACGAGTTGAACAATCCTGCTTCAGCCATGGTACGTAGTGCTTCTGAACTGCACAAACGGCAACATCAAACACCCGAACGCTTCAAGAAAGTGATGACGATGGCAATTACGCCAGAGCAAACCGACAAAATCAACGCGATTTTATTTAAACGAATTGAAGAGAAAAATGATAAGGAATTATCGCTGCTAGAAAAGCAGGAGCTAGAAGATGACCTGATGGATTGGTTAGACGATCATGAGGTGGAGGACAATGGGGATATTGTAGAAGCCTTTGTCGATTTTAGAATAACGCCGACGGATTTGGACAAAATGGTCGTGATTTTGACAAGTGATCGGGAGGAAGTGATTCCTTCTATTTTGAAATGGTTTGAGAATACCTTGAGCATTGAAACCTTAGTGAGCGAAATTCGAGAAGCAGCGGATCGGATTGCTGAACTGGTCACTTCTGTTAAAAAATATTCACACATGGATCGCTCCACCCACCGCGAACCATTAGATGTGCAAGATGGCATTAGGAATACCTTGACGATGCTCAAACATAAACTCAAACGTCAAAATATTGAGGTTCAAAAATCGTGTGTGATTGGGCTGCCAGTGGTGTTGGCGTATGGCGGACAGTTGAATCAGGTATGGACGAACATCATGGACAATGCCATAGACGCCATGCCCGATGGTGGCACATTAAGCATTCATATTGGCGATCAGCGTGGCATGGTCTGCGTTCAAATTTCGGATACAGGTAAAGGCATTCCGGAGGAAAACTTGACGCGCGTCTTTGAACCTTTTTTCACCACAAAAGCCATGGATGAAGGTACAGGCATGGGTTTGGATATTGTCAAGAAAATCATCAATCGGCACGAAGGGCAAATCAAAGTGGAAAGCGAACCTGGACGCACGGAATTTACGATTTGCTTGCCAGCGGCACAGCCGAAAGTGATGGGAAAAAATTGAGTGATGCGACCGCTTTTTAGGTTCAGGAGGAGACATATTCCATTTTTGCACTTCTGCCAGTTTTATCTGACATGTACTTAACATCACCTAAGCTTTACAATAGACCAGCTGATTTATCCAGATCAGATCTAGCAGACACTGATATTGAAGACGGATATGTAGTTGAAAAAAGAGAATAATTTTATTCGCGCTTCAAACTTTTTACAGGATTTGCCAGCGCGGCTTTGATACTTTGCACACTCACTGTCAGTAAGGCAATACTAACTGCCAACATCCCTGCTAGGGCAAATAGCCACCACGACATAGTCACCCGATAAGCAAAATTCTCCAACCATCTATGCATACCGTACCAAGCAATAGGAATAGCCAGCACTAGGGCAATAGCGACTAACAATATAAATTCTTTAGATAACAGTGCGACTAGTTGACCAATAGAGGCACCTAATACCTTGCGAACACCAATTTCCTTTTTACGCCGTTCAGATGTATATGCCGCTAAAGCGAGCAGCCCAAGACAAGCTATGAAAATAGCTAATCCTGCAAAAATGGTAAAGACTTGTCCTAGTTGCTGATCGGCTTCGTACATTGCATCAAATTGAGCGTCCAGGAAACTGTATTGAAATGGAAGTCCTGGAGCAGTGGCTTCCCAGATATTTTTGACTTTCTCTACAAACGTACGAACACCTGCTTGTGCATCAAAACGCATAATTAACTTACTAGAAGCATCGGTATCCAATTGTAGCACTAATGGCTCAATAGAACTGCGTAGATTGTCATAGTTAAAATCCTTCACTACACCGATGACCGATAGGGTCAGGACTTCATCTGTTCCCTGATAGACTTGTATTTGCTTATTCAATGGATCGTCCCACCCGAAGGCGGATACACAAGCTTCATTAACAACAATAGCAGTCGAATCACTCGCATAGTCTTCTGAAAAGAAACGTCCTTCTGCCATTGACATCCCCAAGGTTTCAATATAGCCGTAATTGGTGTACCAGTAACTGGTATTAACCCCATCCGTCGCTGGGTTTTTTCCTTTTTCCCAAACCGCATTTCCATTTCTGCAATAGCTATCGACTGGCAGATAGCAAGTTGCTGTTAGGTGTTGAATTTCAGGTAGCACTTCCAACTCATTCTGTAAACTTTCTATACTTCCTGGTAAGCTATTGGCATCCAATATCATCACTTGTTCTCGCTCGAAGCCCAATCGTTCTTTTTGCATGTATTGCAACTGCTTATAAATGACTCCTGTAGCAATCATTAGGACAATAGAGATAGTAAACTGAGCAGTGACTAAGACTCGTCTGATCTGCGTACCACCTGTAAGGGTACTGCCTTTTCCTTTGATGACTTTGAGCGGTTTGAAGTTGGCGAGAAAGAAGGCTGGATAGCTACCAGATAATAATCCAATAGCGACTACTCCGATACCTATGCTACTTAAAAAAATCGGATCAGTAATTGGTATACGCAGCGTTTTATCTGTGAGTTCATTAAAAGCTGGTAGCAACAGATAACTAATACCTATTGCCAACCCAAAAGCGATAGTCGTCATGAGTGTACTCTCTGTCAGAAACTGACGGACTAGTTCTTTTTTGCCAGATCCTAATACTTTTCGCATGCCTACTTCCATCGCTCGATGAGCTGAACGTGCCGTTGATAGGTTCATGAAGTTAATACAGCCAATAAGTAAGATGAATAAAGCGACTGCGACAAAAATCCAGACGTAAATTAAGTTACCATTGACTTCATGCTCTCCTACTAAATTGGATTGCAGATGAATGCTCGTCAACGGTTGTAGATCATAGCGAATAAAGTTGCCTGCTGCTTCAAATTCGGCGATACTCATGCCAGCTAAATCTTGTAAATCAGGTTCGGCGTGTTGATGAAAGACTGCATTGACTTTTTGGGTCAAAGCGTCCTGATCGGTACCAAGTCGAGTTAAGAGATAAGTGTTTACATTGTTACTCAACCACATGGTGTTTTGTAGCTCGTCTAATCCTGCTGTAGAAAGAAAAACATCAAAATGAAAATGAGAGTTGACTGGTATATCTTCACAAACGCCGTCGACTCGATAGGTTTTGCGGTTATCCAAAATCATGTTCTGCCCAACAGGACTACTATTTCCAAAATACTTCTCTGCTGCCGAAGCCGTCAGCACTAGAGTATTGGGTTCTTTTAATACGGTTTCCGCATCTCCATCTGTGATCGGGATAGTGAATATGTCAAACAGTTGATGATCTACGTGTGTAACTCTGTCTTCTTGGACATTTTGAACCGTTCCGTCTTTGCGCAACAAACGTGGACCATAGGTACGAAATCGAACGGCATCAATCACTTCAGGTACTTCCGAAATGAGTGCGTCACTTAACAAAGATGGCGAAAATGCGTATTTCTTTTGCTCTCCATTAAATTTCAAGTCTTCTGCCAAGCGATAAATGTCGCCCGCTTGTTCATTGAACCGATCGTAGCTGAGTTCGTGTTGAACGAGCAGCGCAATCAATAAACAGGCACTGATCCCGATGGCTAAACCGCCAATATTGACGAGGGAGTAAAACGGTTGAGCGCGGAGTTGTCGCCAAGCTATTTTGATGTAGTTATTGAGCATTGTTTGTTATTTAGACGTGAGGTTGTGATCTCGAAAGCTTTCGGGAGGAGTATGGAGACTGTTCAGTAGTTAGCCTCAAATCAGTGTTTGAAGCTGATTGTATCATGAGTTGAATCCTTCTCACTCGTTCTTCAAACTATTGACTGGATTTGCCATCGCTGCCTTCACACTCTGAATACTCACCGTCAGCAAAGCAATACCAATTGCCGCCACACCTGCCACCACAAACATCCACCATGGCATGTCGATACGGTAGGCAAAATCTTCCAACCAACGATTCATGGCGTAATACGCTAGTGGCGTAGCGACAAAAAGTGCAATAACAATGAGTGGAATAAAATCTTTAGAGATGAGTCCAACGATGTGACTAACACTTGCCCCTAGTACTTTTCGAATACCAATTTCCTTGGTGCGTTGCTCCACCGAATGCGCGACTAAACCGAGCAGTCCTAAGCAAGAAATAAAGATAGCTAGAAACGCCCCAAGGGTCACTAACTGTCCCAATCGTTTGTCTTCTTCATAAAAGGCACGGTAGTATTCATCGACGAAATGGTAAACAAAAGGACTCTTGGGAAAGTAATTCTTGTAAACTTGTTCGAGTTGTGCCAGCTGTTCGCTACTTGTTTCGGCGGCTACTTCTAACGTAAACCAAACTTGATTTAAGCTAGGAGCAAGCGCGAATGCTTCTATTTCGGAGTGCAATGAAGTTTGATGATAATCTTCCACTACAGCTAGTATCTCACGTTCTTCAATGTTTCCATCATAGTCAAAGTAGACCACTTCTCCGACAGCTTCACTTGGATTATCGAATCCCAATTGTTGAATCGCTGTTTCATTGAATATTGTTTTTTTATTAATCCACCATCCTTGTCTCACCATAGCCGACGTGGGTGCTGTACCAGCTAGAATCTCAATGTCAAAAACCTCTAAGAAAGCTTCATCAATAAACATGACATTGTTCAGTTGACCACTCAGTTCACTTCTGTCTCTACTAAAGATTACCCCCATATTTGAACCACGTCCAGGATTTCCGCCATTGCCAGTAAACTGCTGCACAAAAGAAAGTTGTTTGACTTGATCCATAAACGCATCTCTAGTTGTCATCCACTCTTCACCATAACTTCCAGGTCCTGTAAAAGACAGTCGTTGATTCATCGCAAGACCTGTGTCCTGATTTTGAAGGTAACGAATTTGGCTCAGCATAATCATCGTACCTGCGATGAAGGCTATTGTGATGCCAAACTGCGCCGTTACTAATGTTTTGCGAATAAAGATTCCTTTTTTCGAGCGGAGAAAACTGCCTTTCAAAACAGTAGAAGGATCAAAGCCTGTCAAAACAAAGGCGACATAAAACCCAGCCGAGAGGCTTGTCAATAGCAGAAAAGCCAACACGCCAATGATAAATTTAGCATCGAACAAAGTCGAAAGACTAAGCGGCATGTCGACTAGCTCATTGAATAAAGGTTGCAATACGACACAACCGATGATCGCTAAAGCCACACTTGTTGATGTTAACACAAAGGTTTCTGTCAACTGTTGTCGAATCAAATAACTCCGCTCTGCACCAATCACTTTTTTGACCGAAAAAGCATGCGCTTTTTTCAAGGCTTGTGCGGTGGATAAGTTGACGTAATTAATCCAAGCGATCAATAAAATAAGAATAGCCAAAAGCAACAAAAACCAAACCAACTTCGCATTTCCAAAAGTAGGCAGTGCATCATCTATGCCACTATCTAAATGCATATCGGCGACAGCCTGTAAAGCAACATCTAATCCTTCTTCCGAACCACTTTCGGCAACCAATGAACGACGATACTTAACTACATTGGCAGCTACTTCTGGATTGGAAAGGGTAAGATAAGTATGGACAAAATTGCTATTTAATGTATTGATATCCAACCAAGTATTGTAGCCCAAATACTCTTTCGATTCAAATGTAGAAAGCGATCCTAAAATAGTCGGTTGTAGATCAGAATTGGTAGGGAAGTCTTCAATGACGCCAGTGATTTGAAACGGATGTTCTCCAAATTGATTAATGAGATTGACGGTTCGATTGGCTACTTCAGTTGTTTGAAAATACTTGAGTGCCATAGACTCTGTCAGCACGATTGTATTGCGTTGGTGGAGATTAGGTGTGCCATTCAAGGTAGGCAATTCAAACATCCTTAGGAAATCATCATCTACGAACACCATATCATCTTCCCGAAACGTGAGCGGCTCATTATCTTCTTTTTCCACCAAGATGATACCTGCTCCGATGCCCCACATGACTCGACTTGCCAATTGTACACCAGGTACATGTTCCTTTATTCGAGGGGCTACACCAGGTGGTGTATACGAATCTACCTCTTGCCCTTCAGGTGCATCCAATAGACGATACGTCGTGGAGGCTTTAGGATATACGTTATTGAAGCTCCACTGAAACGCGACATACTGCATGATGTACAAAAATGCCATCAATCCCAGCGTCAATCCAATTCCATTGATACTCGTAAAAGCAGGCTGCTTCAGTAAGCGACGAAAGGCGTATTTGATATTGATATTGAACATAGCAGTTGTTTGTTAGATAGTCTGCTCTGTTTATTTCAATATTCGTGCCAAATAGACAACCAACTGACGTTCAATTACTTGAAATTAGATGTAGTATATATTTGTATAAATGTGAACAGTAGAGTGTATTAGATTAAAGCAGTGTAATACCGCATGACTACAACTCTCGCGCCTCTTCCAAAATATAGATAAAATGGTTTGCATCCGTATCATTGAGCTTCAGTTTACCTTTGAACGTGCGTCGTTCGTCCATCTCATAGCGCTTCTGATATTTCTTCGGTATCCATAGTTCGACCACGCTTTCAGGACCCGCATTGCCACAAAAAAAGCAGGCTGCGTAAGGGTATCGGGACAAAATAAATTGTGTGCTTTCGGCATCTATCGGGATGATATAGCCGGTGACAGCGACTTCTTTTCCTGCTTGCGCTTTTGGCTGTTGACCAAAAACTGGTACTTGATATTCCA
Organism: uncultured Saprospiraceae bacterium; assembly: GCA_964385665.1. GTDB lineage: Bacteria > Bacteroidota > Bacteroidia > Chitinophagales > Saprospiraceae > JAAUTG01. Next base: position 9,117 of record CAYLPW010000084.1, on the reverse strand, counting down.
TCTGGTATTCTTTCAACCATTTGGCTTCGTAGGTAAGATCTGCTAGAGCTTCCCAACTTAAGTTAGATTGTGCAAGATTAGTAGTGGCTAGGCTTAAAAAAAGTCCCAAAAAGGTAAGTTGTAATCCAGTTCTTAATTTCATTTGATCTAGTCATTTAGATGGCGAAGAAACAAATACAAAGTTATAAATGCAATAGCGTTGCAATTTATTTTAGACAGAAGTAAATCTAGGTACTCTATTTATCTTGAAGGAAACCGTATGTTAACTATTATTCATTCTGTTGGCGTTGATTACTCACGTTTCAATAGCTGAAAGGAATCAAAAAAACGATCTGTATCTGGATTGATATGCAGCAATTTTGTAGATACTACTTGCAGCGCATAATAGCGACTCCCTGCCACAAAAGCACGCGTTTTGATGACTGCTTGTCCGCTACGGTAATCGACACGCCAATATTTTCCAGGATAGCCGAAGGTCTCTTCGTCAGTTTGATACATCAATTCACCATCTACCATATAAGCAGCAGTGCGAATAGTCGTTTTGAAAAAGTCGTTTAGTATAGCTGTCGAGTCCGAGTGCACCGTTCCTTCAGGATAGTCACAATAGGAGAGCATATAGACTTGATTACCAACACTTTGGTCGCCCTGCGTAAATAAGGTATGATAATGCAACTCACCAATTTCTGTCTCCACAGTATCTATATTTAAGGTTAGCTTATCGGGTGTTGCTAACTTGAACTGTCCGTCTTTCGATTCATACGTCACCCAATCGGTGGAGAAGGGGAGGAGGAGCAATAAACAATAGTATAGCTTCATGTTTTTTCTTTGTTTCGAAAACAGTAGAGCGTTCAAGCAGAAGAAGAGTTGTATACTTGCTTATGCATTAACGTTCTGTTATTGATTTACTGCATGTTGTTCTTTGCTAACTATTTTGCCATTATGAGACTACATTCACTACTCTTGATTATTTCATTCTTGCTGCTGACCCAATGCAAAAACGATTCCAACGACGTTGAGTCAGATAACGTTCTGACCCTAGAAGAAGAAATGGCAAACCTACCGCCGGAGCAAGAAGACTTCACCGAATCGGGTGACAAGTGGGGGTTCATCAATCGCAATGGATCAATGGTGATTCCCGCACGCTATGACGATGCCCGTGACTTTCATGAGGGACTTGCCCCAGTGCAGTTGAAAGGAGAATGGGGCTTTATCAATCGTCAAGGTGAGTTAAGTATTTCGGCTCAATATAAAGGGGTTTGGGCATTTCAAGAAGGATTGGCACGCGCGATGACTTGGGAAGGTGGCATGGGTTTTTTGAATGCAGCTGGCAAATGGGTGATTCCTGCGGTATATGAGGAGGTACAGGACTTTAGTAATGGACTGGCGCGTGTCCGAAAGGATGGAATCTATGGCTATTTGAATCCGAAAAATGAACTAGTCATCGATCATCAATTTATACAAGCTTCGGACTTCGAGAATGGATTCGCAACAGTAAAAGGCATGCGTCAATACGGACTGATTGATACTAAAGGAATGTTCATCATCCCAGATGAGTATGAGCAGATAGCACTGCCGAGCAACGGTAAGATTAGAGCTAAGAAAGATGGAAAATTTGGCTATTTGGATTTAGAAGGAGCAGCGATCTTGCCGTTCAAGTATACTGCTGCGACAGACTTTATAGATGGTGTGGCGGCAGTCAAAGAGGAGACTGCCTACCAGCTCATCAACCAGTTGGGAGAAGTTATTTCTCAACCATTTGATCGTATTTGGTACGGAGAAGAAGGACTTTGGTTAATGAGTAAAAACAATCAGTTCGGCGCGATGAATAGTCAAGGAGAAGTCATCATTCCAGCTGTCTATGAGCAGTTGTTACCGTTTGGTGCAGGGCGTACATTTTATCAAACGGAAAGGCTATGGGGTATGATGGACACACTTGGACAAATACTGACACCTGCTGAGTATGGACTAGCTTGGTCTTTCAACGATGGTCTGGCACGTGTTGCCTTTTATGAAGGTACTGGCTATCTAAATCCAGAAGGTCAGTTAGTGATTCGTCCGCGCTATCGGGAAGTGCGTGACTTTAAAAATGGTCTAGCACGAGTACAGGTGAATCGGTGAGAAATGAAAAGAACAGGGTCAACAACTGCTCAAAGAGGAAGTCAACAACACAAAAGCCACTTCCGCCGTGAGTCTTAATCGACTCAAATTTGCGAAAGTGGCTTTTTATAGTTCATCCATAGACACGCCCTACTCGTAAGGTGTCCTAGGTTCTGATGAACGCAGTGCTATTTTCTGACAGTTCAATGCTTGTTTTAGTCACCTGACAGACGCATCACGATGCTCAAGATATACCAGAACAATAGCATCAAGGAAGCAAACAAGCCCAAAGAAGCGGCTACATACTGCTCTTTGTTGTACTCGTGAATGATGTTAGATGTTTGATACAAAATAGAACCTGCTGCTAAGGCAACCATCGCAAACGAAAACCATAGTCCAAGATTGAAGCCAAACAAAACTCCAGCCACAATCAGTCCGATAGCAATGAAGCCACCAATGGTCAAAATGCGTCCCAAAAAGGAGAAGTCTGCTTTCGTCAAAAAGGCAACGGCGGAAAGTCCACTAAATAATCCAAGCGTCATAATAGCGGCTTGATTAATCAACGTCAAATCGCCAGTCATCCGAATCGCAATGTAAATAAGCGGCACAAAAATGAAAGCTTCTGCAAACACATAGAGTAGAAGTCCAGCGTATTGCTTGCTACGATCAGTTGTACTGCTTGCCCATTTAGTCGCAAAACTGGTGGCGAACATGAAGCCACCTAGCACGATGAGCCATGTCATACCTTGCGTCATTTTTAGCCCAATCTCTACAATGAAAGGCGTATTTAAAAACACCGTTTCCATGATGATGAAGCCTAAGACAGCCAGTGCCAGATGCGTATAGGTTTTTCGGATAAAGGTGGCGCGTTCCAAGTCATTCTCTTGAGAGACTGGACGAGCGTAATCTAAAATTTGGTGTGATTGATTCATATTAAGGTTTGTGAATTTGTATGATTTTCCTTCTCTTACAACGCAGCGAACGGAAAAGTAGTTTCATTCTTGATTACATCATCACTTTATCGTTACGATGACAGGATAGTGATTGGCGTAGCGCTTCGTGAATTTGTCGTTCACTACACGAGTCGTTGCTTGTCCGCTCAACGCCTTAGATAATAAAACGTAATCAACACGCGACAACTGATACGGCTGATAATCCCCCATTTTAGCAGTCGGGAACGTGTTTTCTACTAGTTTGGCATCTTCTGCTCGATTGGTACTAGTAACATCTTCTAGTCCACCTTCTGTAAACACAGTTAGCAACTCATAGTTTTTCTCGCGACTATATCCAGCTATTTGACGAAGAATGTCTCTATTGCTTCGATCCTCTACTTTTACCTGTCGGAACAGTTGTGAATAGATGCCTTTATCAGTCGGCGCGTAGCCTTCCAAATGCCCCAATAGTGCCACTTTCTTACCATCTGCCAAGGCAGCTTCCATATCCGCCATGATGGCTTTAGCGGCGTCAACTCGGTGTTGTAAACTATCTTGATTCAGTTGAGTCACGTATAGCTGCACATCTTCTACCTCTACTTTTAGTGTATTTGGCAGTTCGTTTTTCTGTGTCGTCAATGGATACCGAGACGTCAATATTAACTGTTTGCCTTCCATCTCGACTACCGCCGAGTATTTGTGTTTCCATTTTTTCGTGACTTTAGACAAACTTTCAGCATCAAATGGCGCACCCTGAAAAGCAGCAACATCTACTGCTTGCTCTTTCATCCAGTCCTGAAACGTTTCTATATCTTTTGCGGAGCTACCGTCCACATTGTAGGTCATCATTGTTAAACTCTCTTGCGCACTCACACTAAGCCCTAAGCTTATCAATAAACTCCAAAAAAAGAATCGCATAAGTTATTTTAATTTAAGAAAAATAGGAAAAGTATCTAACGTGCTGAACGCCTCACTTTGTTGCAATGGCGTCGTGAAAATTTGTAGATACAAACGCTGAAATTAGTTAATTTAGCTGGCAGTGAATAGCTATTCTAGCTATTGACTTATGAGCAGTTTTTTGCTTTTTACTACTTGTTTTTTCGTATTGTAGATAGCCTATTGCTAACAAATGATGTCAATAGGTTGAAACCACTTTATATCAATAAGCGTAGCTTTTTCTAACTTCTAGATCACGTTACTTCATTATAGCTTCCAGAACAAACCAATAGCGATATAAAATTGAACAACTAACCCTGAAGCACTATCAACAAAACACCTATCTTTGTGCCCTTATTTAAAGCAACTAGCCATTAGCTGTTAGCCATTAGCTCGATCAAAGCGAGCTTACCTTCAACATTTTAGCTCAAAGTAGCATCAAAACCTGAACTTAAGGAATGATTTTATGCTATAAGGTGTTGAAGCTAACAGCCAATAGCCAACAGCCAATAGCTTAATCATGCAACTAGCCACACATTACGATCCGCAAGCCATCGAAGGAAAATGGTACGAACATTGGTTGGAGAAAAACTACTTTCACTCCGAGCCAGACGAGCGCGAACCATTCACGATTGTGATACCGCCACCGAACGTCACGGGCATTTTACACATGGGGCATATGCTCAACAATACGATACAGGACATCTTGATTCGCAAGGCGCGACTAGATGGAAAAAATGCGTGTTGGGTACCAGGGATGGATCATGCCTCTATTGCAACAGAAGCGAAGGTGGTCAAAAAGTTGCGCGAAGAAGGCATTCGAAAAGCAGATTTGACACGCGATGAGTTTTTAGCGCACGCCTGGGAATGGAAAGAAGAGTATGGCGGGAAAATTTTGTCGCAGTTGCGCAAGTTGGGGGCGTCTTGCGATTGGGAACGCACGCGTTTTACGATGGAAGAAGATTTGTCGGCTGCGGTACTCAAAGTCTTTGTCAATCTACATCAAAAAGGCAAGCTCTATCGCAACCTTCGGATGACCAATTGGGATCCTGAAGCACAGACCGTTTTGTCGAACGAAGAGGTCTTGTACAAAGAAGAAAACGCTAATCTATTCCATATTCAATACCGACTGGAAGGTACTGAAGATGAATACATTACGATAGCGACACAGCGACCAGAAACCATCATGGCGGATGTTGCGATTGCGGTGCATCCTGATGATGAACGCTACACTCATTTGGTTGGCAAACGAGCAATGATTCCATTAATTAATCGACCGATTCCAATCATCGCCGACAGCTATGTGGAGTTAGATTTTGGTAGTGGCGCATTGAAAATTACGCCAGCGCACGATCCGAATGATTATGAAGTAGGGAAGCGGCACAATTTGCCAGTCATTGACATTTTGACTGCCGATGGAAAGCTAAATGAACACGCCGAAATCCTAGTAGGCGAGGATCGGCACATCGCACGTAAAAAGATCAAGCCACTGCTAGAAGAAACTGGCGCGTTGGTGAAATTAGAACCGTATCGCACCAGTATTGGACGTTCGGAGCGCACCAATGCAGTCGTAGAGCCGCGCTTGACAAAACAGTGGTTTGTCGATATGAAACAGTTTGCAGCGGATGCTTTACGAGCTGTCGAGTCTGGAGAAGTAAGCTTCTTTCCACCACACTTTTACAACATGTACAACAGTTGGTTGAAAGAAGATAATGTTCGGGATTGGTGTATTTCGCGTCAATTGTGGTGGGGACAGCGCATCCCAGCTTGGTACTATAAAGAGGAGGTATTTGTCGCTGAGACAGAAGCAGAAGCACTCGCTCAGGCACAAGAAAAATATCCAGAGTTGACCTTAGCTGATTTGCAGCAAGATGAAGATGTGTTGGATACTTGGTTTTCCTCCTGGCTGTGGCCCATGTCTGTTTTTGATGGCTTCAAATCACAAGAAGAACTAGCATACTACTACCCCACGAACGTATTGGTGACTGGTTGGGACATCATTTTTCTTTGGGTCGCTAGAATGGTGATTGCAGGTTATGAATTTGCGCCAGAACTGTTAGGAAAAGATCATCCGCCAATGCCGTTTCGGGATGTTTACTTCACAGGAATGGTGCGCGATGAGAAGCGGCAAAAGATGAGTAAGTCGAAAGGCAACTCACCCGATGCGTTGGAGTTGATTGAGAAATATGGTGCAGATGGCGTTCGTTTTGGAATGCTTTTGGCAGGTGCTGCTGGAAATGATATTATTTTCGATGCGCCTTTCGACAAAGCGACTAAAACCGTCTTGAATGAAAGTCAACGCTGCCAACAAGGACGCAACTTCTGCAATAAAATGTGGAATGCCTTGCGCTTGGTAAAGTCTTGGGAAGTCGTCGATGCACCACCCGATTCCGTCAATCAATTAGCGGGCGATTGGTTTGAGCATAAAATGCAGCAAACGCTCGAATCCGTCTTGAAAAGCATGGAAGACTATCGTTTATCAGAAGCGATCATGACTTTGTACATGTTCATTTGGGGTGACTTTTGTTCCTGGTACTTGGAAATGATTAAGCCAGAATATGGTCAACCGATTGATCGCACTACTTTAGAGCGAACGACTGGCTTTTTTGAGCAATTGATGACGATGTTACATCCCTTTATGCCGTTTGTCACGGAAGAGATTTGGCATCAACTGAAAGAGCGCGATGCTGGCGAAGATTGCGTGATTAGCAGCTATCCGAAGCCGAATACATACGATCTGCGCATGATCGAGCAAGTGGAAAAAGGAAAAGATGTCATTTCTAAAATTCGGGACTTGCGCAATAGCAAAGGTATCTCGCCGAAGGAAGCTCTGAAGTTATTCGTGCAAGATACGGGAAGCGTGAAGAAGATGTACACACTGGATGGTTTGACGGAAATGATTGCCAAAATTGCGAATTTAAGCGCACTCGAACTCACACACGAAGAAGATGTGCCGAATACCTTGAATTTCTTGTCTGGTACGGAAAAATATTTCTTGGAAGTCAACTTAGAGATTGATGTAGCTGCCGAGCGCGTCAAAATCATGAAAGAACTAGAGCATCAGCAGGGTTTCGTGAAAAGTGTGGAAAAGAAATTGAGCAACGAACGCTTTGTGAATAACGCGCCGCCGAAAGTGGTCGACATAGAACGCAAAAAGCTCGCTGACGGACAGGAGCGGATTAAGATTTTGGAAGAGAATTTGGTGAGTTTGGGATAAGTGAATGAGTTAGGGAATGCCTATTTACAACTTCAAGTTATCAGCTAATGTTACAAAAGATAAACTTAGACCGATGATTAATACAGAACTGAGAACACAAATAGACGGCTATTTAGATCAAATAGACGATCATTTTCTAAAAGTCGTTCACTCAATGCTGAGTACATATATTGAAGAGCAAGAGACAATCATTGGTTATAAAGCATCTGGAGAACCGCTTTTGGCTGAAGAAGCAAAAGAGATTTTTAGAAATAGGTTAAAAGAAATGGATGAAGGAGATTATTTGACAGTGGAAGAGCTAGAAAACGAGTCTGAATCATGGTAACCTATCAAGTCGTCATTAGTCGACAAGCAAGAACAAGCCTCAAAGAAATACATACTTACCTGAAAGAAGAAGTATTAAAAGAAACTGCTGAACATGTCAGAAAAGGTATATTAGAGACCATCAAGAACCTATCCAATATGCCTCAAAAGCACGGAATCGTCCGCGAAGTCAGCGATGAACAAATCGTTTTCCGTAGAGTACTGGAATGGTCATATAAAATCATATTTAACATTCTAGGTGTGTAAGCGTGTATTTCACCAACTATCTTTCCTTTTAGCTCTGCAACTAAGGTCAATCCGTTATCCATAGAATCCGTAAGAAAAGTTTGAATGTAAGCGAGCGTAACTTCTTTGGGACGACGAATAATTCCGTCTGGTAGTTGTGCTGCTAATTGATAAATTTGGTGAAGATCATGAGCATCAGCAAGTATAGTCCGTCGAATAGTTAAAGGCATACGAATGATTTTCTTTCCCCACAATATAGTAAAACAGAAAATATTTTAGACAAGTAGGTAGATCAATAATGAGCTAATGAATTGTCTATCAATAACTTACTACAAAGAGATTTGTAGTGAGTAACAATGGCTGTCTCAGACGTACAGCGACATATATAAAATTTGCTTATTTTTGTCCTGACGAATTGAAACATTGGAAGGAGGAGAGCGTTAGATATAGCAAAAAAAAGAGCATCCTGCCAGATGCTCCTACTCTCAAAATTCATGAGACTATAATTGCCATAGTAAGTCGTTTCCAAAATTTAGTGGTAATTAATCTTTTGCTGCTCATTTTTCGTTTCTCCTCCCTTTCCGATTAATTACAATGCAAATATACGCGCACTTTCCCCTTCCCTTGAAGTACATCGAATTAAATTACTGTACTTAATATTTTCCTTATCTCTCATTGTTACCTATTCATTATCAGTCATTTAGAGTGAAAAATAATATTCATTTCTGATATTGCTAATAAAAATATATACTTTTTCTGCTAAAAAAGTTTGGAGAAAATATGAAAGTAGCTTTGTGGATGATCGGTAAAACGGACTTCAAATACCTGAATGCAGGGATGGAAATTTATGAAAAACGTCTGAAACGCTACTTACCTTTTGAGAAACTAGTCTTGCCAGATGTCAAAACCTCCAAAAAATCGCTGCCAGAAAAGATAAAAGTAGAAGAAGGGCAACTCATTCTTTCCAAATTACAGCCAGGTGATGCCTTAGTGTTATTAGACGAACGAGGTCGTTCTTTCAGTTCCACTGACTTTGCACAGTATATGGAACAGCAGTTGTATCAATCTCACCGTCGGCTGATTTTCTTGATTGGAGGTGCTTATGGTTTTTCGGATGCCGTCTATGCACGAGCCACACTGAAAATTTCACTGTCCAAGATGACTTTCTCTCATCAAATGGTACGTTTAATCTTTTTGGAACAGTTGTATCGAGCGATGAGTATATTAAACAACGAGCCATACCACCACGAATAGGTGCTTGTTAGACAAATATAGACGAACTAAATGGTATAAAGATTTGTGCTAATTTAAAAGGTTCGTTATGAGGTTTATGGCGACAAGATCTACTTTGAGGAGGTATTAGCTGCTTCGGTAGATGCGGTCACC
>CAYLPW010000083.1:3480-18671 GCA_964385665.1 uncultured Saprospiraceae bacterium | reverse complement strand
TCACCAGTAAATACCAGTACCGTATCAATTTTATTGACCGTCAGATATTTTAGTAATTTTCCTATACGTCGGAGTGCGTAAAGCGACCGCTCATAAACGGGACGAATAGGTAATTTAGCTGTACTATCTACTAAAAACCAGTTATACTTCTCCTTTAGCTCACTGTTCAATAATGTATAGCAAGCAAACATTTGTCCCCCGATGCGACCATCTTTGTTTTCTTTGACAAAAGAGCCGACGAAGAGGATGTTTTTTTTATTCACAGTACTGCCTTGTAGCGAATGGGACACCTATCAACGGTCTTCATCTTTCTTTGCTAAGAGAACTTTGTGCCTTTCTAGCTCCTCCTCCTCAAACCTATATTTCAATACTCTAGCAGGTACGCCTCCAGCAATTGAGTAGGGCGGAACATCTTTATTCACAACTGCACCGGCTGCAATGATACTCCCCGTTCCTACTCGAACACCTCTTAAGATGATAGCTCCTGCGCCGATCCAAACATCATCTTCTATTATTACATCTTGATCGTTTTCAGGGAGTTTTTCCTTAACATCGTACATGTATTTTCCTACCTGAGTTGTGTTGTGATTCCCTCCTCTTATAGTTACATTCGGTCCAAACATTACCTTATTCCCAATACGGATAGTTGCTATCGCTGCTGCTATGCTTGCCCCCTTAGCAATAAATACATCATCACCAATTTCGATGTTACTATAAGAGAGCTGATCAAAGGGGTTAAAAACTACATTTTTTCCTACTTTTTTAAAGAGCGATTTCATCACATACATCAGTAGTCTACGAAGCACTTTACCTACAAAAACATATAGTCTCGCTATGGGATAGAGGAGTTTCATATTAAGGACTTATTAGCTCGTCAAATTTACTAATGAATCGCTCCATATTAAAAAGTGATTTTGCGGAAGAAACAGCGTTTTTTTTCATTTGCTCATAAGCAGGTGTAGATATTATATGATATAGCTCTTCTATTTTTTCAGCTAATTCGTTAGGGTCAGATGGATTAAATAGGTATCCATTGTAGCCTTTCTGAACGATGTTAGGGTGATCTAAATGATTACTAATAATTACTGGCAATCCACATAACAATGCTTCACCTGCTACATTAGGCAGTCCTTCACGAGTAGAAGCTAAAACTAAAACATCATGATTATTATAGTGGCTCTTCAAGTCTTTTGTTGGTTGAATCCATGACCAATGATCTTGTAAATCATATTTTTCGATCCGATCTTTCATCTTAGTATAGTACTCACGTCGACTCTGAATACTAGTTACTACTTTACCGATCCAGTTTAATTGAAAGCTTAATTTTCCCCTCTGCTTTAAAATATTCATCGCTTCAATAACACATAAACCACTCTTAGCTGGTCCTACACTTCCTACACAGAGGATTCTTCTTTCATGCTGTACTCTATCAGTTTGAAAAAACTGACCTTCATCAATTCCATTATATATTGTTCGAAACTTACCCTGAATTTTAGGGTATCGTTCACTCCATCTATTCCTTTCGTGGTGAGAATTAGTTACAATATATGTAGCGTTTTTATTGACCCACTCATTAAGGCGAAGACTAATTTTCTGTACTTGATCAAAGTTAGTCTTGCTTCTGTAAGATACAATCAAAATAGGATGAGTTCCACTTAATTTTTTAGCTAGTGTCGCATAAATATTTGGTGTGTTCTGAAAAGCAATAACTACTTTGTATTTTTTCTGGCGAATACGCTTACTCCATTGATAAACTACACCAAGCCCAATTTTAGATTGCTTCGGAGTAAAGAATACAGGTATATTTGCTTGTGTGAGTCTATCCTTAAAAAAGTTCTCCTTGAAGTAAATTCCAATTTCTACATCATGCCCTTGTTTTTTTAGTCCCACGGCTAATAGCGTCAGTTGATTCTGTGCCCCACCTGATCCAAGCGAATCTGAAACCATCAAAATTTTCACACCACCCACTTTTCATACCATAACTGAAAAACAAACAAATGCCATATAAAAGAAGAATTATCCTTTTGAGTATAGAACATCTTTTTCCGATGCATTACGTAGTCTAAGTTAAATAGACCTTGCTTTAGTAACATAGTCTCTGTGGTCACTTCTTCCAACAAATCTCGAAGTTCCTCTCGTAGCCACTCATTCACTGGTGCCCCAAACCCATGCTTAGGACGTTCCATAACGCTTTTTGGAATATATTGATGGGTTATATTTTTAAGAATGTATTTAAGTGTACGCTTTTTATATTTACGACTTAATGGCAATTGCATGACATACTCCGCTATTCGGTAGTCTAATAGAGGCTCTCTTCCCTCCAAACTCACACTCATGGCAGCACGATCAACTTTGACCATAATATCATCTTGTAAGTAGTCTATGTATTCTGTAGCAAATAAACTGTTCAGAGCTGATGATGAAGGCAGTTTGTGCTGGGTACGCTCTGAGAAGGTTAGTAGTCTGTCCAAGTCTTCGGGTAGCAATAGCCAAGTCTGAATACTTGGAATCGAACTACTGCTGTCACTATGCAAAATATGACTTATTTTCCGATGAATCGTGTTCGAGCTACTTTGTGCTATTCGAGCTGCTATTTTCCGAGCAGTTTTCGGTAGTTGGCGGTGTCGTTTCGCCATTTGGATGGCGTTTAAGTAACGCTGATAGCCGACGAACTGCTCATCTCCTCCATCTGCTGATAAGGCAACGGTTACTTGTCTGCGAGCGTACTGGCTGACTAAATAAGTTGGGATAGCGGAACTATCTCCAAAAGGTTCATCAAAGTACTCTGGTAGTATAGGAACAATATCTTTAGCCTCCTTCTCTGTGCATAGATAACTGTGGTGATCTGTTCCTAAATGTTGCGCGACTTGTTCTGCATAGTTGCTTTCGTCATATTTCTTATTTTCAAACCCAATAGTAAACGTTTTTAGCCGTTGAGTGCGGTCTTTCTGTAACAATGCGGTCACTAGAGAACTATCATAGCCTCCACTTAAAAATACACCAACAGGTACATCTGCTACCATTCGATAGTTGAACGAAGAAGTTAAAAGCGATTCTACTTCTTGCTGAATTTCTCTCTCATCTTTCAGAGTAGTAGCATCAGATACATAATCAAATACATTCCAATAAGACGTTTCTTGCTGTTGCTGACTAGATAGATCAATTTCCAGAAAACTACCTTGTTTCAATTTAAAACAGTTTTCGTAAATACAATGCGGTGTAGGAACTCGACCATGTTTAAAATACAAACCAACCGCCGCTTTGCTTACCCTTAAATTTCCTTTTAATAACTGATGAATAGCTTTCAGTTCTGAAGCGAATGCTAGCTGCTGCTGATATTGATAAATATATAGAGGCTTCACGCCAGTGCGATCTCGGAATAACCATAGCTTTTGAGTCTTTTCATTGAAAATTGCAAAGGCGAACATTCCATTGAATCGCTGAACAGCTGCTGTTCCCCACTCTTGAAAAGCAGCAAGAATGACTTCCGTATCAGAGGTAGAGTTGAAGGTGTGTCCTACTCTTTGTAGTTCAGTGCGTATTTCTCCGAAGTTGTACACTTCACCATTGTAAGTGATGTGCCAGTACCCTCTATTCATGGGCTGATGACCAGCTTCGGATAAGTCAATAATACTTAATCGACGGTGACCAAATCCTATACTATAATTTGTTTTATTCCAAACTTGGTATCCACTACCATCGGGACCTCTATGTCGCAGTGTATCTGTCATCTGAACCAGATTTTCCCTGGTCCACTGACGTTGATAATCCACAAATCCCGCTATCCCACACATTTCGCTAAGACTGTTTTTGTTTAGCTAAAAGTTCTACCAGTTCATCATACCCTTTCTCTTTCAATTCTTCTTGAATTGTCTGCGGATAATGATCAGCTTTCAACAGTCGATACCAAAGTATCGGACGCTGACCAGTTTTGATACCTCTTATCCATAGAATGGCTTGTCCCAATTGAGGAATTGATGAAAATATCCACTTGAAGAATGAGGCTTTTTCTTTCTTACGTTCGCTGTTCTTACTCTGAAAGGAAGTATTTCGAGCAAATTGTATTTCTTTTCTTTTAGGTTTTATTTCTAAAAAAGTTCCTATCTCATTTATTGTCTTTTGTTTCTTTTCAATCAAGTCCTCAAACTTTAGATAGAACCCATTTCGACTACTCAACAGTTTCTTCATGTTGCTATAAAAAAAGTAATAGTAAGCTGTTGCTGTTAGCTTCTTCAAAGACTTTCTAAAATTATCTATCCCCGTTTTATATTGTTGATTATTCATGAAAAGTTGAGAACTCAAATAATCGTTGAATTCTCTTTGTACACAAATGAAATGAGCATTATCGTAGCTTCTTTTTACCGCGTTCAATAAAATGGATATATTGCCATGACTAGAAAACGCAGCTGGATCTAACTTTATTAGAAAGTGACTGTAGCCATGTTTTTGACAAAGCCTTTCGTGTAGTTCAAAAAAGAAATCAAAGAAATCGTTATAAGGTCGATCCAAAAAATCAGCTACAGTAGCATCAGCTATCTGAAAACCATCTGAAAGACTATACTCACCCAGAAACCTTAGATAGTCGTTCACTGTTTGGAATTCCCCATAAACCTGAGCGTTGCTGTAGAGATTAGATTCAAAATATCCAAAATGTAAAGGATGATGCAAGGCAGCAACTGGAAAGTGTTGAATAATCGTATTGGCTAATAACGTCGTTCCGTTACGATTGACTCCCATAATAAAAATAGGGGTTACCTTCAAGCCCATCGAAGGTTTACGCGCTCTACTAAAGCGAATGTAATGCCTAACATAGCTATGACAGATTTCTCCCGAAGAAGTGTATGAGTAACCATACCATTTAAGAACATCAGTCCTATGACTGTCCAGATAAAGAAGCGGATAGCTGTACTACCACTTACATAACCTCGCCACATAGCAAGACCATAACAAGAGAACAATAATAACAACGGCAGAAAACCTGACTCGCCGAGGATATTAAGATATTGGTTGTGTGATCCGTGTGTTAAGCCTGGCTTCGCGAACTTGTGGAAAGATCCTAATCCATTCCCGAATAAAGGTCGCTCCTGTACTAATCCTAACCCATGCGCTACTAGTTCATTTCGGCTAGAAGTTGTCTCAGCATCAATCTTCCCTTCTATAATTATCTCATAAATAGCAAAGACGCGTTCCAACTGATTGATGTCGTAGTTCTGAATGAATGTTTCTATATTGATAGCAACATAAATAGAAAGACCTACTAATACACTTACCATGATTAGCACTCCATTTCTAGATCGAGCATTGAGATATCTAGCGCGTGTTATCAATATTGTTATAAAAGCTATCAATACAAACAACGTTGAAACCATTGCTCCTTTAGAGAACGTACGAAAAGAGGCAAAGATGACGAATGGAATGAGTGCGATCAGTATCCATTTGTGCTTAGTATTAGTCAGAAATAGAAAGAGGATGACCGTTAAAGTCAAATTAGCCTGTATGCCCGCTTGGTTTGGATTGGCAAATACGCCCATACTACGCTGTTCGATTAATGCCATATTTACCCCTTCTATATCATCGTAAAGTCCTATTGCCATTCCAAATATGGTCAATAGCACAGAGGTCATTCCACAAAATAAGATGAATGATAGCTTCCTTATGTGTTTGCCTTCTGCTTTGTATTTTCTAAATAGTAAATAGAAAACTACTGTAATAATTAAAGAAGTAATGACATCTCTAATCGGCTTATATATACCAATATCGTTAATATCCTCAAAGTAGTTGAGACCGTAGGAAAATACACCTACTACTAGATAACACAGCAAAGCAAAGATGAATAAAGACATCAATACGCCTATTTTCGCTCTCTTTCTGAAAAAGATGGCTAGTGCAATGAGCGAAAACAGTAGTTGGAAGGGCGAAAACGGTGCTGTTATACCAAAGAACATACCTACTATTCCGTTTAAATTTAGGAATATGATAACTACTAAACTGTAGAAAACGAGATTCAGTATTTGGTCATATGTTAATTTATATTTCACCGATGTATGCCAACATTTTCTTAGCTAGTGTGCTTGCTTGATAAGCATGAAATGCTTCTTCGCTGTATTGTATTCCTTGACGACTACGACATACAGCTATTTTTAGAGCTTCGGCTATTTCACTTGTGTCATGAGAGGTCGTAATGCCAGCATTGACTTCTTTAATAATATTACTTGCTTGACCATCTCCTAAGAATAGTATCTGCTTACGTGCAGCTAAGTAGTCAAAAAGCTTTGCTGGTATAAATATATTGTTTCGCTCGTCCGTTCCATTGATGAGCAATAGGACATCTGCCTTTTGAATGTACTGCATGGCTTGTTTGTAAGCCACAAATCCTTCGTAGTGAATAGGCGTCTTTAGCTCCAATTTTGCAGTGTATTTTTGAATAGGAGTTGGGTTAGAGCAGCCAATAAAATTTAACCGTAACCTGCTATACGCAACTTCACTCTCTATCTTTTTTACACCTTCTAACAAGGTATAGGGTTGTCGATCTTTATAGAAACTGCCTACATAATACAAATCTATGTATTCACCTTTTTGGACTGTTGGTTGTATAAACTGCATGTCCTTATCCCATGCATTAGTTAGTACATGTATTTTATGTTTTAGGTCAGGATAATAGCTAATAAATAACTCACGAACAGGTATTGTATTGACTGTTACTACGGTTGCTTTCTCCAACATTCGTCGCTCTAAAGTATGATTCCTTAGGCGTTGCCAACTATTGTACTTTTGATAATGACTTAGCATCCAGGGATCTCTGTAATCAATTAAGGACTGTATACCAGTTGCCTCTGTCAGCTTGGTAGCGACTACACCTGATGTAAATGGACTCATAGTTGCCCACACAAACTGTATATTTTGGTCTTCTTCTATTAGATGCTTGCAAAACCGGTAAGCTGCTTTCCCCCAAAAGACGTTCTTTTCAGGAATCAATACACTCTCTGCAAATCGACGTACTACTTTTGACCACCAACCGTATCTATTGTTATAAATCGTGTTGGCAATCCATCTATCTACAGGATGATCTAGATAATGGATTTCACTAAAGTGTTTTTCTGCTAAAGTGACCAATTCATTATCTTTTCTCCCTTGCATGATGTGTTTGGAAGTGACGATGATCGGTTGATAGCCCAACTCTTTCAGTGCTTTTCCAAATCTGAGTACCCGATGCACACCTACGGCGTTGGAAGGGGGGAAGAAGTAGGATAAAATGAGTACCTTTTTCAGTTGACTGATGAGTTTAAGATTCGCTGATAGTGCGCCAATAACTTCTGAGTACGCTTTTCACGCTCAAACAGTTGAACGACTTTTTCTCGATTTTTTGCCTGATGCCCCCAACCCATAATCTCCTGCATTTTCCTGGCGTAGGTTTCCACATCTTTCTCTTTCACTAAGTACCCATGTACCCCATCTTCCACCAATTCAGGAATTCCTGCATGATAAGTACTCAATATAGGTAGCTCCATAGCCATCGCTTCCATAACAACATTTGGAATGCCCTCTTTTGCGCCTTTATTGGACGTTATACTATGATGTACAAAACAAGACGCATTTTCCATAGCTTTTTTGACTTGCAGGTTATTCATTAAACCTAGCAGTCGAACCGACTCACTTATTTGCAATTGCTCTATTTCTTGCTCTATTTCTTCTCTTAAATAGCCCTCCCCTCCTATATGCAAAACTGGATGGGGTGGAGACAGTTGAGTTAGTAACTTAGCAAATGCGCGTAGGGTATAGAGGTGTCCTTTTTTTTCTGTCAAGCTAGATACTTGTAAAAAAGTAAATGGACTGGGTGGGGTATAATTTTTCCTTTCGAAGGCATCGATATTTGTCCCGTAATAAAGGATACATTCATTTTGAAAACGAACACCTTTATTCAGCATGGTTTGTCGCATATCGTGAGAAACGAAAATGGGAAACACACCGTCGTCAAAATAACGGTTGAGCTGACGGACGTAAGCTGGCTGTTCTAAAGAAGAAGAAGCGTCAAATCCATGGAAAGAGACAATAATCGGAATGGAAAGCTTGGGTAGTTGATCCCTCAAAAAAATAAAAGAATGTCCAAACTGGCAGTGAATCAAGTCAGGTTTTTCTTGTTCAATAATACCGTTGAGCTGCTGAGCTGTCTGAAACCAATAGTTGCGATCCGTACGAAACAGTCGTTTATTCAATTGGCTTACCATCCGCTCTACTAGATTGCCTTCTCCAAACTCTCGTACCTTATCGAATGGATATTTTTCGCGGTTGATATAGTGCCGACAGGCTACGACGATGTCTATTTCTTTCGATAGCGCAGTGACTTCGTTGTAGATAAAAGTCATGGTTGGACTTAAGAAAGTACCGATCAAATGCAAGACCTTCACGCGTAACTCAAACTCCTTTTATACCAATCGAAAGCTTGCTTGATTCCTTCTTCTATTTTAATTTTTGGATCATAATCCAATAGCTTTCTTGCTTTGCTAATATCTGCTAAACTGTGAGGGACGTCCCCTACTCGTTCACTGCCGTGTTTTGCGCTTGCAGTAGCACCAGAAACTATTTTAATCATCTGCCACAATTCATTCAGTGTGGTTCGCTCTCCACAAGCGATGTTATAAACCTGGTTTAATGCCTCTGTTCTTTCTGCAAACAAGGCTAACTTATTGGCTTGCACTGCATTTTCAACGAAAGTGAAATCGCGACTAAACGTACCATCTCCGTTGATGGTAGGCGATTCGTTCTCAAGGGCAGCTTTGAAGAAAAGTGGAATAACGGCTGCGTACGCCCCATTCGGATCCTGCTGAGGACCAAATATGTTGAAATAACGTAATCCTACAAAATCCGTTTCATACAAATCATGGAATACCTTCGCATACAACTCGTTAACTAACTTAGTGACTGCATAAGGGGAAAGCGGCTGTCCAATTTCATGTTCCACTTTCGGAAGTGTTTTAGAATCCCCATAAGTAGAAGAAGAAGCGGCATAGACGACTCGGTCAATGCCCTGTTCTTTAGCTGCTGTGAATATATTAAGTGTGCCTCCAATATTTACTTCGTTACTTCGGATTGGATTTTTGATGGAGCGAGGTACTGACCCAAGAGCCGCTTGATGACTAATTCGATCGATTCCCTCACAAGCTTTCAAACAGTAATCGTAGTTGGAAATATCCGCTTCGATGAACTCAAATTTAGAATGAGATTCAAAGTCAGCAATGTTTCGACGAAAACCTGTAGATAAATCATCCAATACGCGCACTTTTTCGATATTAGCGTTTTGAATAAGGGCTTTCACTATATTAGAACCAATAAAACCAGCACCGCCTGTAACTAACACTTTCATAGGGATTCAGTAGATTTTAGTTTATTATAACCGCCAGTAGGTTACCTCCTCTGAAAAGATATCTGAGTCAAAAATTCCTTTCAGATCAAATACAATCGGCTCTCCATTCATTAATGCTTTCACATCATCCACAGATTGATTTAAATATGCCTCGTGTTGAACAGCAGTTAGTACGGCATCGTAGTTATTAGAAGTAGTATCCATCAGCGTTATTCCGTATTCATGAGCCACTTCATTGGGAGACGCGTATGGATCGGTTACGTGTACATTGATAGAGTAGGACATCAACTCTTTGATCAAATCCACTACCTTAGAGTTCCGAATATCGGATACATTCTCCTTAAAGGTGATGCCCTGTACAAGAACTTTGCACTGACTTGGATTTTTACCTTTTTCCAATAATATCTTTAGCATTTTTTTGGCAATGAAACCTGGAATATCTTCATTGGTCTTACGTCCACTCAATATCATCTGCGGGACAAATCCCAGCTCTTGTGCCTTGTATGTCAGATAGTATGGATCGACACCGATACAATGACCACCGACTAGACCAGGATAAAATTTCAGAAAATTCCATTTCGTCCCAGCTGCCTCTAGTACTGCTTTTGTGTCGATGTTCATTCGATCAAACACCATAGCCAGCTCATTCATCAACGCAATATTAATATCGCGTTGCGTATTTTCGATCACTTTAGCAGCTTCAGCCACTTTAATAGAAGGGGCTTTGTAGATTCCTGCCTCAATAATGTGTCCATATATCCGAGCCGTTTCTTCTAGCGTTTCTTCGTCAGAACCAGCTACAATCTTCAAAATTTTAGTAAGCGTATGTTTCTTATCGCCTGGATTAATCCGTTCTGGTGAATAGGACACTTTGAAATCTTCTCCATATTTTAGTCCAGATTCCCTTTCAAGAATTGGAACACAATCTTCCTCTGTACAACCTGGATAAACTGTGCTTTCATATACTACATAATCGCCTTTCTTTAAGATTTTTCCAATACTCGCAGAAGCTTTGAGTAAAGGCGTCAAGTTGGGCGTGCGGTGTTCATCAATATCGGTTGGCACGCCAATGATGTGGAAGTGAGCGTCCTTCAAGTCATCTGCTTGTGCAGTGAATTGAATATCGGTGTCTTCAAAAGCATTTGTCTCCAGTTCTTTAGAAGGATCAATCTTTTGGCGCATCATATCGACACGTTCCGCGTTAATGTCGAAGCCAATAACACTAAAGTGCTTTGCAAATTCTAAGGCCAGCGGTAAACCAACATAGCCTAGGCCAGTTACAGATATTTTTTTCTTTTTTTCTAGTAGGTCTTGATACATAGGTATTAAGGTTTCAATAGTTTCTTAAGTTGTTGCTTAGCTTGTTGTTGCCAAGTTTTCTGTTTGGGTTGCGGCAATTGGTAGTCAGGTTTGTATCGCTGAATTGTTTGTAACCAGTCTGTTAAATAAGGTTGTAGTAGCTGATCGTCGCCATATTTGATACCTCGTATTGTACTATTAGTAAAATGAATAAAAATAGGCTTCCAGATAGTATTAATCACAACTTCCCCTTGCTTGTTGAGTTCTCTTGCACATTCTATTCGATTCCAATTGGCGATATTACACCCCTTGTGTGATAGAATCTGAACAGCTGAAAAAAGCGTAGGTACTAAATCTAGGTATCGCTGATCGACATAATAGCCTTCCTCCTGTGCTTTTTCACAACGAAAAAGACACATCTTTCCCCACCACTCCAATATCTCTGCTGCTTGTGAGTTAGCTCCAACAAAACCTGCATTAAACAACCCTTCTCGTAGCCCCATCTGAAAGTTGCCTAACGCTTGTTCTGGATAGCGATTGCGCCAATGTGGTGTTAGTAAGAGTCGAGAATTGGTTAGTTCATCTATCAAAAAAAAGTAGTCGTTCACAAAAAATAAATCACAATCCGCCCAAATGACTTTTTGATAGCCTTTCCCAAAAAGATGAAGCATCAACACTGACTTCATACTCCATCGAAACCCATCTATGTACTGGTCGTAGTAGCGCTCATGTATTTTTTGTCCTAATCCACCTGCACAAAGTTCATTCTTAAAGTAACAATGTACGTTTTTAGGTAGATCATTCGGTATGGTATTTCCGTTCGATACGAACACGTGCAGTTCAACCGATTCGTCAAACCGCTTCAGCGACTCAAATAGCGTCAGTGCATAATGCCAATAGTCAGCAGTAATAATGGTACAAAAAGCGTATCGACTCATTGTCGTACTTTTTTGATCAAAGCAATATAAAACCACAAGGCGAGCGAAAATGGAAGATTTGGAAAGTAGTAGCTGATGTTTGACTTAAAGTGATTGTACTTATTTAGCCATTCATTTACAATCCAAAGATGCTGCCGCCCAAATCGGGGTTTTTGTCCAATGAGTTGTTGCCCAAACTGTATATTTTTAATGTACTCTGTGATTTTTAATTGCTCTTTTTTTATTGCTGCCTGACTCAACGTTAAACTCTGCGATCCCCGACGAAAGTAGTTTAATGGTTCAGCTAGATATGCTATTTTTCCTTTCTGAAGAATAGACAGCCAAAATGCCCAGTCCCCTGAATATCGGAAAGTGGTGTAGGGAGTGTCATCAGGAATAGCTGATTTTTTAAACACAACCGCGCTCGCATTGGGGATCGTATTTCTGAATTGAAGATACGCTCGAATCTCTGCTACTCCTTCATTGATATAATCTGCTTTCCATCGCCTTTCATCCAAACTATCCGCCCAACGATGCTGACCGACTATCCGCCCCTCTCTATCCGTTCGGTAGGAAGCACAATAGGCTAATTCAATACAATTATCGTTCTGTAGAACAGTCATCACTTTTTCCAAAAAGAACTGATCTGCCCAATCATCACTTTCTGCTATCCAAATATAATTTCCCTTTGCCAACGTTATTCCTTTTTGCCATTGTAGAAATGGGCTTCCACTGTTGTGCTGGTTGATGACGGTTGCAGCTACTTTTGGATGTTTCTGATAGGCGGTTACCAGTTTCGCACTAGTGTCCGTACTGGCGTCATCCAATAAAATAACTTCATAGTCGGTATAGGTTTGTTGGAAGATGCTTTCCAATCGCTTGGGTAGATAGCTAACATGATTGTAGTTAGGTACGATAATACTAACCAACGGTGTCATAATATCTGCTCTGCTACTTCTTTTTCTACTGCCGAAGTCGTTTTCCGTTTACGATTGACAAAGCGACTGACGTAGGAAAAAATCAAGTTTTTAGCTCGCTGAAAATTCTCTTTTCCTATAGTAGATACTATCGCGATATAGATCAAAACAAAGGTTAAATTACCAATTGCCGTTCTTACCCAAAGATTGTCAATGTCTAAAAAGTACCAAGGCAATAGGGCAACCAAAAAAGCAAATACACATTTTAGTGCTTCCCCAATAACTATCCTCAGTTTGGTGTCGAGTAGCTTTACTACTACTATCGTGCTATAGGCAGTTACTAATAAAGTAATAAATGGCAAACAATATAGATATGCGGTGAATCCAAAAGCGAAAGCAACTCCAAAGCTTGCTACATTCAATATTTTTCGGACATTGCCGTGCCAGAAGTTAGCTTTTGATTTTCCCAAGGCTAGAAAGGCTTGAATAACAATGGCATTCAATGGAGGACCATATGCTCTCAATATAAGTACTTGAAAGATAATCACACTCGGCTGCCATTTAGCTCCAAAAAGAGTGATGATTAACAACTCTCCAGAACAGATAAAAATACCTACTATCAAAAAAACCAGCAGTGCAATCATGTGATAAGTCTTCAAAAAGACATCCAAGAACCGTATTTTATCATGCTTCAATTGGCTCATAACTGGCAAGAAGACCTTATTCAAACTCCCTGAGGTGTATTTAAAGATCAGTCCATTTAAAGAGCCAGCTCTTGTAAAGAAACCTAATGTTGCTGGAGAAAATAATTTACCTATTACCAATGCATTAGAACGCTCAATTGCTTGTCAAATCGCTTGCGTAAAAAAGACATAAGTACTAAAACCCGCTAGTTCTTTTAAGGCTTTCACACTGAACTCTAGTCTAGGTCGCCACTCTGCCACGCTCCAAAGAACCACTACACCTACGATGCTAGATGCCACACTTTGTCCTACCAAAGCATAGACACCATATCCCTTAAAAGCCATCACCAGTCCTACTATTGCTGCTACAAATACTGCCAAAAATCGACGAACGGCTAAGTCCTTAAATTTTAAATATTTGGTCAACAAGGTACTCTGCACCACACTAAACGAGCCGATAAATATACTCAGCGAATACCATCGGACGATAGAAGTTATTTGCTCTTCTCCATAAAATCTGGCAATGTAGGGAGCCGAATAATAGAAAAAGATGACTAGCAGACCCGCCATAAAAATATTGAAGAAGAAAACGGTGGATCGAGCTATCGAACTCTCGTTATCTGTCTGCACCAAAGCAGTCGTAAACCCCATATTGATGAACAGACTAGATAAACTAGTGAACACCATCGCCATACCTACCAGTCCAAACTCTGCTGGTTCCAACAAACGTGCCAAAACAATAGAAACAATAAAACTTATCCCTTGAGTAGACATAGTCTCTATAAAACTCCATCCGAGGGCTTTCGCTGATTTGTCTTTTAAACTCAACTATATCAATTCTTGAAGCACTGCCAATAAATCAGGAGCTTTCTGCTCTACAGTATATTCAGCTACTGCTTCCTGTATTCTTTTACCTGCTTGTTCTCTTTTCTCAGTCTTCTGGTAGTACGTGACGACTTCTTTTGCCATAGCAGAAGTTTCTAGATAAGAAACGCGGGCACCAGTTGTATCCTCTATAAATTCTTGTGACCCCACCGCATCTTCAAAGCAAATAATGGGATTACCCAACTGGGCGTTTTCCAAACAAACCAGCGGAAATGGATCTTCTCTGGAAGTCATTAAAAATAGATCAAAGCGATTGAAATAATCTTGTGGATTGGGGTGACTTCCGACGAATAAAACACGCTCCGACCAACCTAACTTATCAACATCATGCTGTAACTCTTGATAGCTACTTTTCTTGAGATTTCCACCTAACCACACAAAATAAATGGGTTGCTCCTTTAACTGCTTCAACACCAAATTAGCCACCTGAACAAACAAATCAGTTCCTTTTCGCCAATTGATCGTTCCACAACCCCCCACTACGAATGCACCTTCAGGTAGATGCGTCAGCACTTTGGTGTAGCACGTCGAGCTATCGAGTGGTGGAATAAATTCATGAATCAAACGGAGTCGTTCTTTTTCGACTGTTTGAGCATCTCGAAGATACTCATAAACTAGCTGTGAAACGGCGATGACTCGATCTGCCTTTGCCAACATAGGTTGTAGTGAAGGAGAATTGCCATACTGCTCGATGTTGTATTTCAATTCGTGAATATGCAAGACCGAAGGTACTTTCAAATCAAGTGCTTCCAAAATGGGTGTCGTCAACACCGTATTGCCGTACACAATATCTATTTCTTCCTTTTGAAGCAGTTGAATCAACAGACGCTGCTTTTTATTGAGTGGTTGAACGGCAGCGAAATTTAACTTTTGTGCTATTCTGCGCCATAAGGATGGGGGCTGTTGCCAGATGTACGTTGTTCCTAACGCTTTGAACTCCTCTTCTACTGCTCCACCTTTTCCTAAAAGATTGATTATTTCTACATTCGGCTGTGTCTCTTTCAACCACCGCATAAAGTGTAGCAATACCTTGGGTGCTCCTGTTAGAGAAGCTTCGTGTGAGATGAAAAGGATTTTCATCTCAACCCCTTGTGGTAGATGGATTCAAAATGCTCAATACTGGTAGGGA
>CAYLPW010000083.1:1531-3392 GCA_964385665.1 uncultured Saprospiraceae bacterium | reverse complement strand
AACGGTAATGATCCTAAATAGGGATGAACTCGCTGCGCAATAATAAGATGATCTCGCACATCTTTTTGTAGGTTATAATATGGGTTGTTATAATAAACGAATGGATATTTGAGTACTACCGCCGCTGCATTTTCAGTCCGCATGTAGTGATAAATCCAGGCTTGATCTTCACAGGCTGCCATCGTCGTATCGAAAGGATGTTGTATCCAGTCTACTTTACGGATCAAAGCACAGTAATTGAACATGCCCTGCCCTTTAAAATCTACTTTTGTGATCACTGACCATTTCAGATCATTGAAAGCTAAGGGAGACGTCTGCAATAGTCGTTTGTTAGTTCTTCCAAGAGATACTGCTTTTAACCAATCCTTTGTAGATAGAAAGTACTGCATCCACTTTATACTATCTGTATGTTGCAATTCGACATGCGAACTCAACAGCAAAACATTACCCTGCTGAACAGCAGCTATCCCTATATTCAGTGCCTTTGAGTAGTTATATGAATCCCCTTCGGGATACCTAATTATTTTACAACTGTATTTTTTCGCAATAGATAATGTACTGTCTGTAGAACCCGAATCAACCACTACTATTTCTGCTACCTGAACAGATTGCCGTTGAATGGACGACAAGCAATGCTCAAGCGTCGATCCGCTATTCTTAGTACGTACCACTACAGCTATTGAAGCAGTGGCGTTCACTTAGTGAATTTAGCTTTTAGTTTCTGCAAGACAGAAACCGTTGGCTTCTTATTGATGGACTGTTCTTTCATCAATCGCCAACTCAAATCAGCCAGCTTCGCTGAGATCTGACGATACTCTTCGATGATGAGTTCGGGTCTGGCGGTTCTACCTTCTACTTCTTGTCGTATAACTTCTAAAATCTCTGATCGTGTCCAGAAGCGTTCTGGTTTAAAGTAGTTGACATCTAACTTATACTGCTCACAAAACGCTTGATTGTCTTCCCAATACCACGAATCTATATACTGCTTTAGTTGTTCTTCAAATTTGGTGTCTGTCGCTCTAGCGGCCAGCTGTTGTGACAACTGAATAAGTAAGTCGTTTCCTTCTAGCGTATTAGGTGTTTTGTAACCCAAACGCAGTGCGTTGTTCATTCCCTCTATCAAATCATTATCAAAACGAGTGTTACTTCTTATAGCCGTTTTAGCTTCATATGCAGGCAGTATATGTAAGCCTGCTTTGGTACAGAAATCTTCTATCAAATTGAAGTGATAATCTTTGTTGGGTAGCAATCCTATCTTAAGTGTCGCCTCTCGCGCCTCAAAACGTGATCCAATCGCGTCTAACATCCTCTTCCAGTGAAAGGCAGCGTATATTTTCCCCTCTCTGATGTCCTCAGGGTCGGTGGCTATGAAAGCCAGTAGATGACTTTCTGCCCCTTTGAAAAAAGTAGCATCGTAACCTAAAGTAGTAGCTGCTTGCTGTGCCTTAATAGGCATCCATTCTCCTCGAAAGCCCCATTGTCCATACGCGGAAGATAGAAAGTCGGCTTGTCGACGGACATAACAGACAATGTTTGTTTCTTCTATCTGCTGATTGTTTTGAATGGCGTCATAGTAGACACGTAAGGCTGTCGGTCGGCGAAAGAAGTGTTCATGGCTACAAAGCAAGACATCATTATCGGTGGCAGGAAAATTAGATGTATGGATTTGTCCTTCTGTTTCCCATTGATCGATACTGGACTGAGACGGACTCCAGTAGTGAATGTGCTCTCTGCAAGCCTGTTTATGCGCTTCAAAGAATGCCTGAATGGAAGAAGAACCGCATTTGGGTGCACCGATGTGGAGGATGAGTTTCATCTATGTGGTGGCGTGCCAATCACACCAAAAGTCATAGCCTTTTCT
>CAYLPW010000083.1:0-1521 GCA_964385665.1 uncultured Saprospiraceae bacterium | reverse complement strand
AAGAATAGTCTCCTTAGCCTGCTCGTAGGTCAGCCATTTTCCTTCTAGCTGCGCTCCAAAAGGTCCTGTACCACCAGCAGGAAAATCATAGTTATTTTGATTGTTTATGTGCGTTCTATATTTATGGGGGGGGATCACCACATTTGTTTTTATCAAAGCCTTATTCAAAAGCGTAGGTGCATACGTCTTAGAGTAGAAAGGTGATCGATGAGGTAGAACTTTTAATGTCACTTGATCTACTAACTTAAATTTCTGGTATCCAAGTCGTCGTAAGTGATTCAATGTTTTTAAAATCTCTTCTTCTGGAATATTAGGATTGCCGTCATCTAAACATTCTGACTCCACTGAAATATATTGTGGTATTGCCTGAACCATTTCTAGCGAAGTCAAAGCCACCGTATCATATCCTTCAATATCTATTTTACAATAGTGGGGTATACCGTATTTTTCGACTAAGCGAGATAAGGTAATCGACTCGACCTGAATCGTATCTACTAGCTTTCCATCTCTGTTAGAAATGTTTTTATCTAAAGAATGCCAGTCGGTATTTTCGCTCAAATAAAAATTCAATACTTCACCATCCTGCTCACTGATGGCATAATTAAGCAGCTCTAATTGTCCGCTCTCTACATAAGCAGCCAACTGCTGCTTGATTTGCCGAATCATATCAGGACTCGCATCCACAGCTATCACTCGATATCCCTTGGATAAATAGTAAGCTGTGTCTTGTCCCGTATTGGCACCAATATCGAATATAAGGTTGTTGTTCATTATAATAATCGTATGAAAATACCTCTAACGTTTGTACTTTTTATAATCTTCAATGCTTCTAAATCTATCCTTCAGTAAATATTGGATGTACTCTATATTATACACTGCTTTTTCAAATCTGCCTTTTAGAGTGCTTGTAACAGTTTCTTTAATTAAGATACTCATGTATTTTTTTGACCGCCAATATGGATAAAAGAGGCGAGCTACATATAAATGCTCTAATATACTTTTTTTCGATGAATAATCAGGATTAGCATATTTAACATATACATTTTCTAAGCGAAGTATATATCTATTATACTGACTGAAAAAGTGGTAAGACCAATCTATATCTTCACAAGTTTGTATCTCTTCATTGTATGGATATTCGCTCCAATTTTTTTTTCTGATTAGACATGCAGCATTACTTAATGCATATCCTTTAAAGTTATACTTGTTTACAACACTCCAAGAAATAGTATTCCAAGTAGATGCACCAGCAGGCTGTCTACTTGTGAACTTATTTAGACTTATACCTGAAGCAAGTGGATGATTTTCCATATATCTCCTCATCCATTCCAGACTGGATCGATGCGTTAAAATACAATGAGAGCTTAAGATAAAAACAAATATTCCATCCGTATTTTCTATCCCTAAATTGATAGCGTGTGAGTGGTTATAAGGCAAATCAGCAGGATATGGTACAATTTTACATCGAAATTTTTTTGCGATAGAAAGAGTTGAATCAACTGAAGAATTATCTACTACCAC
>CAYLPW010000082.1:0-18675 GCA_964385665.1 uncultured Saprospiraceae bacterium | reverse complement strand
AAACCAAAAATAACTTCCTTCTAAATCGGGAATTTATTATTTCACCGTTCCTTAGCAGAAGATATTTTGAGAAGTAGCTGTTAAAAAGAAAATTAGAAAAGCGGATTAGTAGAAGGTATAATAGAGCAGGACAGCCATAAGAAAAGGCGCAAATCACTTCGCGCCTTTCCAATATATTTTAAACTTTTGAAACCCGTAGCCTATAAAAAATCGACCTTCCCTGAATCCAAATTATAATAAGCTGGCAAAACTTCTACTTTGCCACTCTCGACAGCATCCCCAATGATCTTGGAACGATTGCTTAGTTCGTGAGCTGTCAGTTCTGCATTCTTTTTCACCACTTCCGCTATACTAGCATCTTTACCAGCCGCGTGCAAAGCAGGCGTGATGTGTCCCAACAAATGATTCAAATTGTAACCATTGTCGCCACCACTCATGGCTGCTGATACGGCACCACAACTTTCGTGCCCTAGCACGACGATGACTTCTGTATTCAAATGGGCCACCGCATATTCGATACTGGCAATAGATGAACTATTTGCCACATTTCCAGCGACACGTACTACAAACAATTCGCCTAGACCAGCATCGAACGCCAACTCTGGCACCACCCGACTATCCGCACAGCTCAAAATGATGGCATAAGGAGATTGACCAGCGGTCAACTCATCACGGCGACCACTATCCTGTAGTTTACCATCCAACTTATCAGCAACGAATCGTTCGTTACCATTCTTCAGTCGTTGTTTTACATCTGAAATATTCATCATTCTTCTGTTTAAAGGTTGTAGAATTGATTAGCCTTTGAGGATATGAAGTGGAAGAGACTCAATTTTGTTCTCAAAAGCAGTAAAAATTCACGAAAAACGCCTCAACGGGGCAGGCGTTAAAAAAAATTAGCGCGCCAATTGCTCTATCAGATTGAGGATGCGTTCTACTTTTTTGTTTGCTGATTTAGCCGCATAAATCCAGTTGATTTGAAACTGTTGCTGTGTAACAGGAAGCTGCTGAAAACGAGTATACAGGTCTGGACTTTCGTTGTGGAAGCATTCGATGAGTTCTTCGGGAACATCGCTTGGCAAGTCGTCTCTATAAAGCTGTACATATACACGATCACCTTTCTGTTTTTTTAGTTTTTTACGAATAGTGGCATTGACAGAAAGAAATAGTTGACCATTGCCCATCGGTTGCAGCTTGTGTTTCACTAGCTCTACTTCGTCAAGATGTCCACTCACGATGACCCATCCAAAAGGTAAGTGCTTGCTCGGTTCAATGTGTGGAAATGGGATGTATGTCCATCCCCCTTTTCCCTCCAACTTTCGGAGTTCATATTCGCCATCTACGATTGGTTTTTTTGTCATTCGTTATAAGATTTATTCATTTTAAATAGCAAAGATTTTTTGATCGTTTGCCATTCACTATTGAGTATAGAAAAGACGACTGTATCCCTAATGCAGCCAGTCGGATCAATTGAATGATTGCGTAATATACCGTCTTGCTTTGCTCCCAATCGAGCGATGGCAGCGCGTGAAGGGAAGTTATGAAAATGTGTCCTCAATTCAACTGCAATACACTCCAATTGCTCAAAGGCATACTGCAACAGCAGAAACTTGCAGTTGGTATTCACACCTGTACGTTGATAGGATTTCGCGTACCAAGTAGTTCCAATTTCTAATCGTTTATTGGCTGCTACAGCATTCATATATCGCGTTGAACCGATTATTTTTCCACTCGGTTTATGAACGATTGCGAAAGGTAAGGAACGATCTGCTTCGTACTCCTGCATTGCTTTTTCAATATAAGTAGCTATTGTACTTGGTGGTGGTGGCGATGTATACCAGAGTTGCCAAAGCTCTCCGTCTTGAACGGCTACTCTTAGTCCGTCTCTATGCTTTGGTTGAAGCAACTCTAAGCGAACCAAATCATTCTCCAATACGACTTCATTGAGCCATTTTTGCATAATACAGTTGTCAATTTTAGTTTCCAATCAGTACAAGTAGGATCGCCAATAAAGCTGGTAATGCTTGGACAAAAAGTATTTTTCGGTCAGCAGTAACTCCTCCATAAATGCCAGCTATTGTTATACAAATCAAGAAAAAAAGTGCAATATATTCACGCCATATCGCATCGTCAATGAAAAACGTCCAAACCAGTCCAGCTGCTAAAAAGCCATTGTATAATCCTTGATTAGCAGCTAATACTTTGGTCTGCCCAAATAGCTCACGTGGAAAGTGGCTAAATACTTTCCTACCGCGTGTTTCCCAAGCAAACATTTCGAACCACATAATGTAGCAATGGAATACAGCGATGATAGCAATCAATAGTTGTAGAAAGATATTCATAGCGTGGCTGTTGAAAAAATTGAAAAAGCGATTTGTACTATACCTTACTAAAATCGGTAAAATGCATGAACCGAATCACTGCAGAAAAAGAGGGATGAAGATACACTTTACTTATTAGACTTGTTGCGTAGTAGCTCGTCCGTCGTAGCCAATCAAGATGCTGCGTAACAAGTCTATTCCTGAGAAGAATGAACAAAGAGGAAGGGAATGTATTATAGTATATTATCTAGATGCGCCTAATTGTGGGAAATCTTGATGTCATCTAAGCACTAACTAAAGACAGATAGATGAGTAGGATAGAAAGATATATACCAGCTAACGAAGGGCAGCTGATGGTACAAATGAAAACACAAAGCGGACACTCACTGCTAGAGTTGTCCTGTCGTCAGCCTGTCTTATTGGTCTTCTTACGTCATTTTGGATGCACTTTCTGTCGAGAAGCATTAGCAGATATTGCACAGCAACGAACAAATATAGAGGCAAGAGGGATCAAGATCGTACTGGTACATATGTCCAATAATAAACTGGCGGAGCGTTATTTTAATCGTTATGAGTTGTCCGGCATAGATCACATCAGCGATCCTGAAAGTCAGTACTACGCTGGATTTGGACTGACTAAAGGCACATTTAATCAGTTGTTTGGTTTGAAAAGTTGGGTGCGGGGCTTTCAAGCAGGTGTGTTAGAAGGACACTTTGTGGGCAATCAGTTGGGTGATGGTTTTCAAATGCCTGGCATATTCGTTATCTCTGAAGGTAACATCCAAGATAAATTTATCCATAGAGAGGCATCTGATCGACCTGATTATTTCTCACTGGTCGCCTGTTGTACTCCTTAGAAATCATAGAATTAAGCAACTGAATCTCTGATTTGGTAGTGAAGCAGTAAGTTGAAATACAAAAGTTGGGAGAACAGTAAAAGTTTTTTTATCTTGCTGCAATTATTTTGACAGTTAAAAAACGTTCTTCAAAAAGTAACATACTTTTGGAAGGAACACTCAAATTTGTAAGGTATAAGAAGTGATCATAATTTTTAAGGTAATGAAAGGGGCAAGCTGGGTTTTCGGCTTGCTTTTTTTTTGGCTTTTTTATCGTGTAGAAGCTACGAGTAGCTATACACATGATACACTTAGGCACGACCAAACAATAACTTTCTGGTTTTAGCTCATTCCTTTCGAGCCATTCCTCGTTGAAAGTTGTATAGCTATCGGGACGCTGAAGATCTGCATTGTCCACGCCTGGTTAATTAAGCTCCTATTTTCAATCCAGTCAGGTAGATTTTCCTCTTGTAAGGAAACCCATCATCCTTCTCAGGAGTGGGACTAAACCAAAAACAACTTCTTTCTAAATCGGCAACTTATCATTTCCTTATTCCTTATCTGATTCAATTACATCAAGATTTTCAATTACATCAAGATTATAGTGTAATAGATTCAATGAGAAAGTATGCAGGTATGAACCAGATTGTTCTCCATTTAATTGTAGTCAATTTTAGTCCATTTGGGTCTGTCATATTCTGGGACTCGTAGTTAGTGTACACAACTTATTGTATAGAGGCAAGATCGCAATAAACCTATCGGTTTTTCATCTATTGAACCACTTCATCTATTCAAATATGGAACGAGAACAGAAGAAGTGAAAGCAGTATTTGTCGTCTTAAATGTATATCAACGCAACTATTTATTCGATATTTTTTTGTGTAAGAGTAGATGTAACTTTCATTAAGTGCTTGAGTGGTGGGGGCATAGCGAATGCGGGATCACAGCTCCATGATAAAGAAAGACCAACTCTATGTATTTAATTTGACAAGTACTGCATATAAATTAACAGATACATGAAACTGCCCAATCATAAAGAAGCTTACGAGATTAAGTATGATTTGATGAATTGTGATGCTGAACCGATCCATCAAATTCGATATGTTCAGCACCACACCGTTCTCGTTGCTTGTACACTGCAAGATCAAACCATCACGAATGTAACAGCTAATTCGTCAACAGTTTTTTCTAAAGTTCCTGACGCTATTCTAGGTGAACCATTGAGGGTGTTATTCTCAGATGATGTGCTTGCTTTGATAGAGGCAGGAGTAAAGAAAGACAACTTCAATCGCATCAATCCTATTCATGCGGTCATTCAGCAGCAGCCATATAATCTGGTTGTTCATATACAAGAAAAACTGCTGGTAATCGAGGTTGAACCTAGAGTAGAAGAAGCTTCGGGTTGGGAACAACTAGCGCAGGTAGATGAAGCCATTCAGCGCATGCAAGGAACAAGCGAATTAGAAAAACTGCTACAGATCACAGTAGATGAAGTACAACTGGTCACAGGCTATGATCGAGTGATGTTGTATCGTTTCGACGAGCAATATAACGGTCAAGTGATCGCCGAAGCAAAAATAGAAGAATTAGAGCCATTTAAAGGACTACATTATCCAGCTTCAGATATTCCCAAACAAGCTAGGGCACTCTATTTATTGAACAAGACGAGAATCATAGCGGACATCGAAAGTAAACCCAACCGAATACTGCCCAGCCGAAATCCACTTACACAGCAACCACTTGATTTGACGTATAGTACATCTAGAGGCACTTCACCCATTCATATCGAATATCTAACCAACATGGGTGTACGTGCTACTATGAGTGTAGCTGTAATCGTGGAAGGAAAATTGTGGGGACTCATTGCTTGTCACCATTATGCGGATGCAAAATTCTTGGATTTTCGAGTACGTCGGGTAGTCGGGTTTATAGGACAAATTTTGTCGGGCTATTTGTCTTTGCAAGAAATTCAGGAGTTTAGAACTTCCTCCTTGAATGCTGATCTACTGAAATCTCGCTTGGTCGAGCAACTTAACCGCAGCTGGGACATCGTAGAAGGACTACTACATGGTGAGGTGAGCGCACATGAGTTGTTTGATAGCATAGGCGTCGCTGTTCACTTAGAAAATACTTGGCATACTCAAGGTGAAACACCTAATGTAGGAGAGTTGATGAAGTTGGTAGAATGGCTGGAGAAACAACATATGACTACTCATTTTGTCACTAATGAACTATCTGATATTTACCCAGCTGCTGAAAAATTTAAATGGAGAGCATCTGGAATACTAGCTATTCGTATTGCAAAATCTTCTAACGACTACCTCATCTGGTTTCGACCAGAAGAAAGTTATGTAGTAGAGTGGGGCGGAAAACCTGGTAAAGTAGTCGTAAAGACAGAAGACGGATCACGTATGTCACCGCGCAAATCGTTTGACAAGTGGAAGCAACAAGTCGATGGCAAAGCGCAGCCTTGGAGCGATGTAGATGTACAAATGGCACTATCCATCCGCAATGATGTGTTGGACTTTATATTTCAAAAATATGATGAACTTAAACGGGTCAATGAGGAGCTACAGGGATCATACAAAGAACTAGAGAGCTTTAGCTATACAATTAGTCACGATTTGCGGAGTCCATTGCGAGGTATAGATGGATTTGCTGAAATACTAAGCGAAGATTACGAAGATAAACTGGACGATTACGGAAAGTCGCTGCTGAAGGTCATCCAGGACAACACCCGGAAGATGAATAGGCTCATTGATGATATATTGCGACTGGCACAGCTAGGAAAAGCACATATCTCACTGAATAAAGTTCAGCTCCAACCCATTTTGGACGATATTATTGGAAATTTGTTAATCAACGAAGACGATACACGTGATATTTCGATCACTGTTAGCGAAAATTTACCTGATATAGAAGGAGATCGAACCATGATCTATCAACTTTTTCAGAACTTACTATCCAATGCCGTAAAATATACGCGCCGCTGTGACAAAGCACGTATTAGTATTACAACTAAACCTGCCGACAAAACTGGATATGTGCGCCTCCTTGTAGCGGACAATGGAATTGGTATGGCACCACGTTACCAACAGAAGATATTTGATGTTTTCTCTCGTCTGGTAGGCGAAAATGAATTTGAAGGGACAGGGATTGGGCTATCTATCGTAAAAAAAATAGTACAGTCGCACGGAGGACACATTGAGGTAGAAAGTGAAGTGGGTGAAGGTTCAACGTTTACAATTTCTTTACCTATCGTTGAATAGAGTAATTCAGAGTGACTAAATGAGAGGAAAAATTCAAATGCTTAAAAATTTAGTTAAAAAAGTTGAACAATTACAAAAGAGAGCAATTATTTTTCTATTAATCTAGATTTACACCGTATTTTTGACCATTCCAATCTATGGAGCATACAAATTTTATACTAGTTGAAGATAGCGAGAGCGATGCACACATGATTAAGCGTATCATTCAGCAACAAGAAATTGTTGATGATTACTTATGGCTGAAAGACGGTGAAGAGGCAGTAGGCTATTTTGATACGTACGAATACAAACCAGAAAAACCTTGCTTAGTGCTGCTTGACATCAATCTGCCAAAGTGCTCTGGTTTCGAAGTGCTGAAGCACATACGCGAGAACGAAAAGACGCGACACATTCCAATAGTGATTTATAGCTCAAGCAGGGAAAAGAAGGACGTAAAAATGGCTTATGAGGTAGGAGCTAATAGCTACATTTCTAAGCCTGTCAATTTTAAGGACTTGAAAATGACCTTGCAGCATCTAACCACCTATTGGCTGAAATTAAATAAGGCTTACTAATGATCGAGCAGACTGTCAAAATATTATTGTTGGAAGATCTTTCGACCGATCAAATTCTCCTAAAGCGTCAAGTGCAGAAGCAGATTCCTAATGCTGTGTTTACCATTGCGGACAGCAAAGAGTCGTTTACAGAACGACTAAAATGGGGGACATACGATGTCATTCTATCCGACTACAATATCCCGGGTTACAATGGTTTAGAGGCTTTGCTGAGTGTCAGAGAAAAAATGCCACATGTTCCTTTCATCTTCATTACAGGCACATTAAATGATGAAGAACGAGTCGCTCATGCTATATTGAGTGGAGCTTCTGGTTATGTACTAAAGCAAAACATAAAGGAGTTGCCAGCTTATCTAATGAATGTATTGGAGGATAGCCAAGCAGCTAATAGCGAACGCAAAGCACAGCAAGAAAAAGAGATCGAAAGAGATCGGCTACTGAACAAGTTGGAAGCTTTAATAAATAAGGTAGAGCAGGAAACTACACGGAAAGAGCTACTTGCTGTCACTGAGGATATGAAAAATTTATGATAGAGAACAAGGTGTTGGCGCACCTCAAAATAGTGACCACAGAGTGGCACACCAAAACAGAATCTGTTGCTTATTCTGATGCCATCAGATCCAAAACACTCACTGTTCCTCAATACGTCGACCTACTTCAAAAAAACTATTTTCTTCATCAAGAATTAGAAAAGGCATACCTTCAAAATCAATGGCAAGATTATATACATACTAATCTTGCTGACTTCTTCCAGTCTCGTCTAGCTAGGTTGCAGCAAGATTTGGCTATCCACGGTGCACCGCTTCGAGATTTTCCTGTACACTATCATCAGAAATACAGAACTCCTGCTCCACTAATTGGTCACTCTTATGTAGTAGAAGGCGCTAGTATGGGTGGGCGCGTCATCACCCATTTACTTTCCCAAATGGACACATTCGAACAGTCGAAGCCTTTCCATTTTTTTAATGCTATAGATGCTGCTTCGCTTCGTGAACGATGGAAAACGTTTGGTCAATTGGCGGAAACTTTCATCCAAGATGATAGAGATCTGCAACTAGCAGCAACCACTGCAGTCGCAGTTTTCCAATTTTTCCATGCCGTTTATTCGATAAAGTAATACCGAATTTAAAAACGAAGTACGTAGATAACAACTAGATCACTCTGAGGCTAGTGCATTCAGAAAGGAGATATAGGGTTTTCTATTTCTGAATAACAGCGCAGGTATCTAGATAGCTAGGGTGAACACCGATTCCTTTCGTTAGTAAACTCGCTACCTAGTAGCTGATTTCGGCAGATCGGAGCAAAATAGGATCAATCAAGATGTTGCTTAACAAGTCTATTGAATGAGGACATAAAAAAAGCAGCTTCCTATAGAAAGCTGCTACAATAAGGGAAAATTTACAATATTTATGAATCTAAGTTTTGGTCTGATAGAGTTGGTTTCAATGGGAGGAACGCATTCGGGTGATTCCTTCCTGACTTCTCATTTTCAGTTATCAAATTATGCTCTCATCAATCTATCTTCTTGGTAATTAGCGCGGATCAGTTTCGTCAATTGTTGGCGAGCAGTATACAAGCGACTTTTCACTGTTCCGATAGGGATATTCATTTCTTTAGCAATTTCTTGATACTCGTAACCTTGATAGTGCATCAAAAAAGGAATACGATACTTAGGCTTGATCTGGTCTAAAATCTTTCTCAACTCTTCCATCATAATTACCGATTCTGAACCATTAGAAACAGTCGTACTTTCTACTGCATAAGTATGATCTTCTAAAGGCCCATCTACTAAATTCCGACGGCGTTGCATACGGTAGCGATTGATAAACGTATTGCGCATGATAGTCGTCGTCCAAGATTTAAAATTAGTACCCATTTGAAACTTGTCTCTATTAGAATAGGCACGAACTGCCGTCTCCTGCATCAAGTCGTCTGCATCTGCACTATTTCTCGTCAATTTCATTGCAAAAGCATACAATTTGTGTTCTAAAGCCTGATAAGCGTCCATAAATTCGTGAGTGTTCATAATGAGTTGTGTTTAAGCTAATAAAGAAAGTGATAAAACTATATTTCGGATGATATTGGAATGCTGAGGCGTGTAAGGCACTAACTGCTATCAGTTTTAAAGTTGTCCTTTGGGAAGTTAGCATTTGAAAGGTAACTAAGGTTAATGCTATTGTTTTCTACTGTTTCTGCGATATGAACCATGACTATCTTTGATTATTGAATCTTCAAAAAATAAATTGCTTACACTCTACAATGTATTCAAATAGTGTGCCAAAAATGTAAATAGCTGAATATCAGGCAGTTAAAAATAAGATTGCTGAAATATAGTAGATGATATTTCAGCATTGGACGAAATTTCATCAACTTTTTTTGAGAAGGTGCGTTTCCCATTTTATCAAACTAAAAACATGACCATACCACCTGTTCAGTTGATTGCTACTGCTTATCTTCATTCAGCAACTCTTGCTGGTAAGGCAGCCTGCTGTGTAGGAAAAGACGGGAACATCATAGATAGCAATGCGCTACTCAGTGAGCTATTGGGGTATGATAAAGAGAAGCTTCCATCCACTATATTTGAGATAGCTCCCTCTACTAGTTTTCTCTCCTGGCGCACATACTGGAAAACATTCGATGGAGAAGATTGCGTAGAAGAGAAAACGATACTGATGAAGCAAGACGAAACGCTCATCGAAATAGAGAGTACAAGCTGTCGAGTAGAGATGGCACACAAGCAGTTCTGTTACATACACTTCGATCAAATAGCACCACCTAATGAAGTAGCTGACACTTTAGACCTTATTAACATTGATGCCTCTTTGACAGAACGGATGGCAGCCTTCACGATGGACCGCGCCCGTGAGATGGTGTTTTGGGTAACTAGTGATGGCGATATTTTCTATGTGAACCAACGTGTAGCTGATACAATGGGACACGAGCGAACGCAGTTGCTCAAAATGAAAGCTTGGGAATTTTCAAAATTAGTAAAAACAGAAGAAGAATGGCACGATTATTTCTCACAAGTGAAACAACAAGGTCAAG
The DNA here is from genome assembly GCA_964385665.1 of uncultured Saprospiraceae bacterium. Lineage (GTDB taxonomy): Bacteria > Bacteroidota > Bacteroidia > Chitinophagales > Saprospiraceae > JAAUTG01. Next base: position 8,650 of record CAYLPW010000082.1, on the reverse strand, counting down.
TCATTGCTGAAACCGAACAGTACAGGAAGGATGGAGGAACTACTTATATATATACAGCCTCTACCTATTTTGAGTTTGAGAAAACAGAATACCTATTTGCTATAGCTTTAGACTTAACGGAACGTAGGATGCGGGAGCGAACGCTAGAGCAAATGAAATACTCTCTAGACAACACAAATGAATTAATATCTTGGATTGGGCCTGACGGAAAATTTATCTATGTCAATGATAAGATGGCATACGAATCGGGTTTTGAAAAAGAACAAATGCTCAACATGTACATCTGGGATATTGCTACAGATGTCGACAAGAAAGACTGGAATAGTATTTGGCAAAGTTTTATTGAGGAGCGAGAACTGAAACCTAGAGAGTCCATCCAAATTCGGAAAGATGGCACTACCTATCCTGTAGAAGTTTCGGGCAACTTCTTTACCTATGAAAATATGGAGTATATCTATAGTAGAGCAATAGACATTAGCGACCGAAAAAAGAAAGAAGCCCAAATGGAAGTAGTAGTCCAGCAACTGAAAGAGGCGAAGCAACAGCTAGAAAATGAACGAAACTACTTAAAACAAGAAATCATTCTACAAAACGACTTCAACGAAATCATCACTCAAAACAAACGCTATCGACGGGTACTACAGCAGATTCAGCAAGTCGCGCCTACATCTGCTACCGTCCTTATTCTAGGAGAAACAGGTACTGGAAAGGAGTTAATTGCTAGAGCTATTCATAATTTGAGTGCACGCGAGAGCCGTCCTATGGTGAAGATAAACTGTGCCGCTTTACCTGCCAGCTTGATTGAAAGTGAGCTTTTTGGACACGAGAAGGGGGCGTACACAGGTGCGTACAAGCAGAAGATCGGTCGATTTGAGCTAGGAGATAAAGGAACTGTCTTTTTGGATGAAATAGGAGAAATGCCCCTTGACCTACAAGCCAAACTGCTACGTGCGCTGCAAGAAGGTGAGTTTGAACGTCTAGGCAGCACGACAACGATCAAAACAGATGTACGCGTCATTGCCGCCACCAATAGAAATTTAGAGGATATGGTAGAGAAAGGAAAATTTAGAGAGGATCTTTACTATCGTCTGAACGTAATTCCTATTAAGAATCTACCCCTACGAGAGCGAAAGGATGACATTCCGTTGTTAGTCAATTTTTTTGTAGATAAATTTTGCAGAAACTTGGGACGAGAACGATTGAAGATCACTCAAGCAGCGATCAACCACTTGAGTACCTATCATTTCCCAGGAAATATAAGAGAGTTGGAGAATATGATAGAGCGAGCCGTTATTCTAAGTAGAGGAGATACGCTCAATGTATACGCAGCTTTACCACAAGCACAGCAAGCAGTTCCCTCGAAAGGCGAGCAGCGATTTTTGTCTTTTGAAGAGATGCAGCGTCAGCACATTGTTGACGCCTTAGAACGAGCTAGATGGAAAGTGACTGGTAAGAATGGGGCGGCAGAATTGTTGCAAATGAATGGGAAAACATTAGCTTCTAAGATAAAAAAATTGAACATTAGTAAGTAATTTGATCTTATATACGCATAGTTATTGCTTTTGTAAGCAAATATGCAAATAAACGGGTAAGCAAGTAAACAAGTACATTAAGTGATAGACAGACAACCTTATTAATACCTATCTTCTCTCTATTTTCTTTAAATTCCATCTAATATGCGATGCAAGACAATAAAAAGTAAGAGAAATAACTGAAGGTTTTTTGTTATTTGATTAAATAAGATATAAATTACTTAATGAAGGGTTAGAATAGCTATTTTTTATTCTAAAAGCTACTTTACTATCGTCCAGTCGCTAGCAGATAATAATAATGAGAAACTTTGTGCAATATAGAACATTGAGTGGGGAAGAAGCAAGTGAACTAATTAAGGAGTCGAATGGTCAGCCACTCATTCTCTCTTTCTCTGCGGACTGGGCAGGTATGTCAGAAGTAATGGACAATTACTTTCGCGAACTGTCCTCGAAATATTCTGGTAAAGTTCGGTTTGTGCGCATTGATGTGGATAAATCCAAAAAGTTTGCTAATACCTACGGAATCAGAAAAGTACCCACTTGTATCATGTTTAACAGCGGCGAAGTCATCAATCATTTTGAGGGAGCAGTTTCTAGAGCAGTTATTATTAATGCAATTAATACAATACTTTGACCTAATTTTTATCTTAAATATCAGTTTTGAAGTAGGAATAGTTTTCAGTTAAAAAAAATCAGAAAATTTTAACCAAAAAAAAACTATATTTCATCAATCTTATTCATTCTTCTTCTGTTATTAAGGTATTCTAAGTTGATTTTATTAAATCAGTTTGTACTTTTAGACCAATCTACATCTCTTTTCATTCCTTTAAGGAAACACAGAATTCAGTCATACCGAACAAAATTTGATGCTATATCAGTATCTTTAGTAGAAATTGTTACTCTTTTTGAAGATAGATAAAGTAATAACTATTTTCCGTAGTATTTCGAGTAAACTTTCTCTAAGTTGCGCTCAATCGCAGTTGGTATCCATCAAATGACATTAATTCAGTTTGCTTTCGAGTCCTATGAATAGGCACTTGATAAGCTGACAATTTTTTATCATTAAATTACTGGATAGATGAAAAAACCCACTCAACAGTGGATGGTAGACGACTTTTTATCAGTATTTGATTTCGTTGATCAACCTGTATTTCTGTTTAACAAGGAATATGATGTTCGATATGTGAATCGTGCTTTAGCAGATATGCTGAATCTGACACATCCAGAAATTGCGATGTCTCACATTAGTCAGCAGCTGGCAGATACCTCCAATCAGTCGTTCAAGAACTTTTGGATAGATCAGCAAGTACATGCAGAGTTGGAGAATATCTTTACAAACGATGACTTAGTTATTCATTTAGTGAAGGTAAACGAGAACTACGGCTTAGGTATATTAAGGGTACATTCAGAAGCGATAGAGCGTCTTCAGAAGGATTATTCTTATCTTTTGCAAGAGTCCAATGCTTCTCACAATTTTAGAGAGATCATCAGTGGAAACGAAAAGTATATTGATGTATTGAAGCAGGTCGTAAAAGTAGCTGATGCGGATACGAATGTTTTGATTCATGGAGAGACAGGAACTGGTAAAGAACTTTTGGCACGTGCGATATATAATCTGAGCAGCCGAAATGATCGACCATTAATTAAATTTAACTGTGCCTCCGTATCGCCTGAAATGATCGAGCGCGAATTGTTTGGTTACGAAGCAGGTACTTTTACTGGGGCTTACAACCGCAAATTAGGATTATTTGAACTAGCAAATGGGGGAACACTGTTTCTGGATGAAATAGGTGAGCTACCGTTGTCTGTGCAACCTAAACTGCTAAATGTCTTACAGGAAAGCAAATTCCGAAGACTAGGCGGTACAGAAGAGATTCATACGGACATTCGGGTCATTGCTTCTACCAACAAGGATATGGAGCAAATGATAGAGGAAGGTGAATTTAGAAAAGATCTGTATTATCGACTTAATGTTTTTCCTATACATAACTTGCCGCTTCGAGCGCGTAGGAGTGACATTCCACTGCTAGTCAATCACTTTCGCAAAAAATATGCTACTAAGGCAGGTAAGCGGATCAATCGCGTCTCTGACAAAGAAGTGCGACAGCTAATGTTTTATGATTTCCCAGGCAATGTACGGGAGCTAGAAAACATGATTGAGCGTGCGGTCATTCTGACAGATGATAAAAAGTTGAATTTAGCTGCGGTCGTTCCTGAGTTGATTTTTGAGCAGGCGAAAGAGGAAAGTACACGTCGTTTTGCTACTTTTGAACAAGTACAGCGACAGCACATTTTATTAGCCTTAGAGAAAGCACAATGGCGAGTGTCTGGTAAGTATAGTGCTGCTTCTTTATTGGACTTGAATCCAAAGACGCTAGCCTCTAAGATGCGGAAGTTAGAGATTAGTCGGAAAGACTATCTAAGTGATTAAAGATGACAATAACACATCGAACACGTATTGAAAAATGCTGTTTTATGATATAAAAACAACAGTATGGAAAGAAGGGTGGACGTTAGTTTCCACCTTTTTTTTTGCACAAAATTGTTTCTATTTAAATCATTGGTATTATATAGAGTCAGATTCTGTAAAATTCTTCCCATATTGTGAAAGCTTTACTATATTCGCGTTATCCAATTTTAACGGCTTTGTGTAATAGACGACCTTATTTCTATGTAGGAAAAAGGCAAATATTACTATTATTATGACTATAAACAGACATTACTACCGAACACTATTAGAAGATCAGTTTGATGAGACGATACTTACATCAGAAAAGGGCTACCAGTTAGTTGCTTTCAATAATGGTGAGTATGCACTCAATGAAATCTACGATGATATTTTAGAACAGGTAGCTAAAGAATTCAAAAACAAAGTGCTATTTTATCGAGTAGATAGCTCCAGTTCTATCACACTGGTTGATAAAATGGGGATCAATAGCATCCCAGTTGTCTACATTTATCGAAAGGGAGAAGTGATCAAAACGTTTGTAGGCATATATGCGAGAACTTATTTGATAAAAACACTTAGACGGATTGTTGGATAGCTAGTTGGTTGATTCAATAGTTTGTCACGCCAATTATTATTCACTGACCATGCCATGCAAATCAAGTAATCATATATGGTATCTTCCTATTGCGCCTGCTTTAGGTTACCATGCTTACGTCTCATAGCGTCTTGCAAATGTAGACTATGGTATTCATCGGGCGTGTTTTCATTCATAAGATATGCCGGACACGTATAGTGAGGTCTTGTAGCTACTAAATACCCCACTCATCTGGCTGCTTCGGTTTTTTTCCTCTTCCATTCTGTTTCCTTCTCTTTGCTATTTCTAGCTGCAATCGCACATCTAGCTCTGTTCTATGTTCTACTTATGAACTAGGCACAGATAGTAAGTTTGAGCCTGTTCAGGAAATAACCTATTACTTTAATTAAAAAAGATTAGAAATAGAGATGAAGTATTCATTATTATTTATGCTAGGACTACTATTTTCTTTCGCTACGTTCACTTCTTGTGAAGAACAGACGACAGCAGAAGAAGTAGAAAATGATATGGAAGCAGCAGGTGATGATATATCAGATGCTTTCCGTACGGAGAGTGCAGAGATGAAAAACGAAATGAGCGAACTGCGTGCTGACATAGATGCTCGCTTAGAAGAATTAAACAATGATCTGGAAGGAGCTTCTGAAGAAGCTAAAGCAGAGATCAATGAGGACATTGAAAATTTAGAAGGCTACCGCGACAATGTAGATAGAGAAATGAATCGTATTGGTGATGATATTGCCAACGATTGGGATAATTTCAAGCGAAATGCTAGAGAAACGATGGATAATGTCCGCAGAGATTTGGACGAAATAGACGACTAATCATCAACGCAAGAATAGCTATGATCCTTTTTCATAGCTGTTCTTCCTTAAGTTCAACAAAAAAAATGATACGAGAAGGAACAGTAGTAAAGTGGAAGTGGGGAAATGGAATCGCTGAGGGGAAGGTAAAAGAAACCTATCAAGATAAAGTCGTCAAAACCATATCAGGACAGAAGGTGACTCGGAATGGTAGTGAGGACGATAAAGCTCTTTACATTGAACAAGAAGATGGTGGTACAGTACTGAAACTAGAAAGTGAGGTAGAGCGTGCAGATTCCTGAACCGAAATTTTTTAATAGATAAAAACGATAGCATACATTATGGCAACGATAGATCCAGAGGTGATGAATATACATCACGACACAAAAGAGCGTAGAATTTTTTTCGTCCAGAAAGGCGAGAACATTCAAGATGCTCAGGTAGAGTATAAACTACACACCGATTCCAATCCGAATGTGGTTGAATTTACAAGCACTCACGTCCCCGAATCTATCCAAGGAATAGGATTTGCTCAAGAACTGGCGCATGAGGCGATGCGATTTGTAAGAGCAAACGATTATAAAGCGAAATCAAGTTGTGAGTTCATTACTAATTTTTTGAACGACAATCCGCAGTATAAAGACTTACGTGCATAAACACGTTTTGACACAATTTTTAACACTTAAAAAGAAATCACTATGAGTGCTACATCAGATAAAATGAAAGGTAACTGGAATCAGATCAAGGGAGAATTCAAACAGAAATACGGAAATCTCACAGATGATGATTTGACCTACGAAGAAGGAAAAGAAGACGAATTCTTCGGTAAATTACAGGAGAAAACTGGCGAAACAAAACAAGCTATCAAAGACTGGATCGACAGTCTATAAGCACATAAGTGTACCTTTCATAAAACCATCTACACAGTAATTTTCTAACGAAAAAAGAATAAACGACATGAATAACACAGAAATGACGAGCGCACTAAACGACTTATTAACCCGTAGCTATGACGCGGTAAAAGGATACGAAGAAGCTGCTAACGAAGTTAACCATTTGCAACTTCGTCAGTGGATGTTCAATAACGCAGAAAATAGAACGACCTACATCTCAGAACTAGAAAGTCAGATTAAGAACCTAGGTGGAACACCTGATCGAGGATCAAGCTTTTTAGCATCTCTACACCGAATTTGGTTGGAATACAAAGCCAATATCAATGATGGAGATGAAGCTGTACTAGAAGAATGCATACGAGGGGAAGAACGTGCAGTAGAAGACTATGATAGGGTATTGAATGATATAGTATTTGACACAAACGTCAAGTCAATACTCACCCGACAGTGCAACGAAATCAAGGAATCTCTGAATTCTCTGAGAGCTATTGAAAAGACGCTAACCGTCGTTCAATAGTAGTAAATTGGTCTAACTTTTCTATGGGATTTTTGGTGACAGGAATCCCAATTTTTATGCAACTCAGTCTCATTTAGGTAGTGACAATAAAATGGAAAGTTACCTTTCAAGTGACGCACTAATTTTTTACCTCAAAACGAAAAAAACAATATCCAGTCGGAGTGGCTAGACTAAATGTAGTAACTCCTTTTTCCTTAATTATCTAAATCTCGAACAATGGCAACGAACGAACAATCTAGAATGCCCGAAGACCAGATTACGATCTACTATGATCCAGAAAAAAACAAGCATAAGAAAACCATTGCGCACGCTAAAAGCATAGGTGATGTATTGGCGATTCCATTCGAGAGCATGCCAGAAGCATATATGATCTGGACAACGATTTGGGACAGCATCAAAACAAAACCTGAAATCATTTTTGATCAAGATCATCCAAAATACGACCAGCTCATCAAAGGACAAATCACGAATTTTGAAGACTGGCGCAATCTAGTTTTGCACAATAGAGATATGATCTCTGCACCTATCGCCGTAAAGGGAGAGCAAGCCATCGTCTGTGTACGACAGACTGAAATCTATCAGTTGATGGATGTGGCGAATTAAACACCGCATAAGTAGACTTTGGAAGTTTCGGAACGGTCAGCTAATCACTTCCCGATTTATGACAATATCTTTTAGATGGATATTTCGTTGAAGCATGGAAGTTATTACTTTACCGTTCCTTAATCCCTAAAAATTCAACAAAACAGTAATCTTATCTTTTACTTTTTCCGCATTCGGCAACATTGTTTGCTCCAGTGTACTATGCAATGGAATAGCAGGCATATTTTCTGCTCCAATCAATAGCACAGGCGCGTCCAAAGATCTAAAACACTGTTCCTGAATCTGTGCTGCCAAACTACTCGCAAAAGAAGGAAAAGCAGCTTCTTCAGTGATGACTAGGCAACGATGTGTCTGTCGCACGGATTGATAGATAGTTGCTTCATCCAGTGGATACAAGGTTCGTAAATCCACCACTTCTGCATCAATACCTAGCATATCTATCGCATTGCATGCCCAATGTACGCCCATTCCATAAGTAACAATACTCAACCTTGGCGCACTACCAAAACTAGTCACCGCTGCTTGACCAAACGGTAAAATATAGTCGGCAGCTGGTTCTTTTACCTTCGCCCGATGTGTACCAGGCACTTTCGACCAATACAGTCCTTTATGTTCCAATAAAACAACGGGATTTGGATCAGCATAAGCCGCTTTCATTAAACCCTTCAGATCAGCGCCGTTGCTAGGATACGCAATTTTTATACCTCGAATGCTGGTCAAAATCGACTCCACGCTCGACGAATGATACGGACCACCGCTACCATATGCACCAATAGGTACACGCAGCACCATGCTGACTGGAAACTTGCCATTGGAGAGGTAGCAGGAGCGCGCTACTTCTGTAAACAACTGATTGAGTCCTGGAAATATATAATCGGCAAACTGGACTTCTACAATCGGCTTTAGACCAACAGCAGACATCCCTACTGTAGAACCAACGATAAACGCTTCTTGAATAGGTGTATTAAACACTCGATCATCTCCAAATTTTTGAGCTAAAGTAGCCGCTTCTCGAAAGACTCCACCTAGTCGACCGCCCACATCTTGCCCATAAAATAAGGCTTCCTTTTCCTCCGTCATTATTTCCTCTAACGCATGTAACGCACTGTCTACCATCACACTAGGTGTAGCATTGGCAGGTGTGCGTTCGCCCATCTCTTGAGTAATTGGAGTGGGCGCAAAATCATGCGTAAATAGATCTTCTGATGTAGGGTCATCGGCTTTTTGTGCCGCTTCAAAGTCGCTTTGTACTTGCGCTATA
>CAYLPW010000081.1:0-18784 GCA_964385665.1 uncultured Saprospiraceae bacterium | reverse complement strand
CATTCTGCCCATAAATAATACCCAACTTTAACAATCTTGTTTTTCCATCAGGCTTGACGATATAATAATCCTCTAAATCATCGTAAGCTGCCGCCTCCATGGAAAGCGTGACCTCATTTTTGATGGAACGGAAATTAGAAACACTGAAAGAAACTAACATTGTTGGATTTATTTACGAATGAGACGTAAATATAGGTTGAAATAAGAGCAAAAAAAAGGCTTGTTAAACTTTATGGTCTAACAAGCCTGTATGGAAAATTGAGTTTTTTACACAATCAACCCATGAATAATCGCATGTTCCATAATCTCATTAGAGTCTTTAACTAAGACAATGTTCATGTCCGTATTGGACTCAACTAAGTTAGCGATGCGATGCGCGTTCTTAGTATTGCGAGTATGTCGAATGTAGATCGCTTTGACTCGTCCTTCAAATTCGTTGGCTAAATCCAAATAATGATCGGCATCTTTAGAAGCCGTATCACCTAACATAATGAAGGGTAGATCAGGATACGTTTTCAGGATTCGACTTATCGTTTCCATCTTATGCCCCCATGTATTTTTTGTTTGCATCATCAAATGCATACCGGCATCGCGCAACAAAACAGGACCTTTGGGAAATTTATTGACGTCTAGGAATGTCTCAATATTTTCGTGGATGTTCCAAGGACTATTCGAGACATAAAAGATCGGATTTTCTTTCTTGCCATTTGTCCCTTTTTCCAATGCTGTATACACCTCATCGATTCCATCCATGGGTAGACGCTCGTACGGGTCTTTAAAAAAAGTCACGTACATCATTTTTAGACGAAATAGAGAAGTCGCGTGTGTCTGCAAAACGGTATCGTCTACGTCACTGATGACACCAAAGTCCGCGTTGACGGAAGGGAAGAAAATTTCACCGTGCGCAGCAACAGCATCCGACGCTACATCCATCGTATCTACCAATTGAGCATGACTTTCAATCCAGCGGTTTTCAGTTGGACTCAGTGGCGTATCCCAAGCTTCGTCTATTTCAAAATACCCTTCTTCGTCCGTCACCACATCAAAGACATGGTCGCGGACTTTGATTTTTACGCGTGCCCCCTCGATTTCATCACTTTCAAAACGTTTGAAATTGTCAATTAGGGTGCGAATCTTCGATTGATCTTGCTCTAAAAATACACCTTCATTTTCCAATACTCGTCCTTTCAGATAGAGTCGTTCTTCACTAGCAAAGCCTCGATATAAATCTATTTTTAAAGGATCTTGAGAGTCAAAAGCATTCGCTACTTTGTTGAGTAGTTGGGTAGATTTCTTTAGCATAATTGTATATGTTGGACAGCTTGTTTAATGTAAAAATTTGAGTGGGAAAAGGATGCCGTCGTGGGAAACGACGGTATCCTAGTAGGCGTGGATTAGTTCCAGTTAGGTTCGTAACCGTAGTACTGATAGGTCTTGGTCAGGTAGTCGTGGTTGGCGTTTGTCGGCCAGTTGTCTTTGTCGAATCCAGGTGCGTTTTCTAGCTTGTCTTTGTCGATATTCAATACCAGTCGCTCATTCTCCGTGTCCACTGTAAATGCCTCGAACGGGATAGCAAAATATTTATCATTGATGCCCATGAAGCCTCCAAATGACAAAACTGCATAACTAATGCTTCCTCTATTCGTGTTAATCATCAAATCCTTGATGCTACCTATATCCTGTCCGTCTCGATTGACAACACTTGTTCCCTCAATACTTGAACTTGATAATATCATATCTTTTTTCATTTTACGATTTAAAAATTGGGTGATTCGTTAGTAGAACCAAAATGGAAGAAATCATGTTCGGTCGACCCGGCTTTGTCAATTAGCTTCAAATGGACTGTCAACATTGTGTTAACAAAAAGCATAGTCTGGGTAAAACTTTTATTTTTGGAGAGACATTTTCAGAAACGATAAAACAATAATTTCATCGTTCTTAATCCATACAGACGAACACTTCATTATGGCATTATTGGATCAACTACAACGCAAAAACAACTCTCCCTGGCTTCCTTTTCTACCTATCTTGTTCTTCGGTATCATTCTCCTAAGTAAGTCAGACAATCGCTCCTATCTGAAAGGACAATTTAATGATTGGTTGACCGATGAAGTGGAGATAATAGAAGATAGCTACGCTAACATGGAGACGTATATGTATAATCAGGTAGAGTTGGGAAGTATGGACTATAATATGACTCGTATCTATCAAAAAGAAGTCGCTAAACATCCAGAATACGAAAGTCAACTCACTTTACTAGCCAATCATCTAGCCAAATGGTATGGAGGCGAATTTGTTGTATTCAAGCAACGATCCAGTACGAATATCAGTGCGTACGGCATCGGGCAACACGGTATGCCGAATGTAGATGAGTTGCCCTTCTTTGGAGAATGTGAAAACTTGTCGCCTTTAGGTAAAGCCATGTGTTCGGAACAGCAGTTACAACAATTTATCTACCAACATCTGCAGCAGCCAGAAGGCGTAGAAGCTAGCTCGGTGTCTATTGAGCTAGTGGTGCAAGCAAACGGACAAATTTCCGAGGTGGTAGCTATTGCTGGAAGTGCCGTAGATGAAAAATTGAAAACGGCTGCCATACGCGTAGTACAGGCTATGCCAAAATGGAAGCCAGCGATGAAAAATGGAGAAGCTGTTCCTTGCAAACTGTATATTCCTATTCTTCTTGGAGAACATATTTCACCAATAATGAATCAAGAAGCCCTACATCTTGAACTGTGGACGACAGAAAATATAGAATCCGTACCTACGACGAGTTGGTATCAAGAACGCGAAAAGTTAGAAGAACTAATCAATCTTTATAGTTTAGTGACTTTCAACCAAGCGCGTCATAACTATGCGGTTCTTTTTAGCCGAGCGACCCGAAAAAGTTTGCAGCAAGCAGCAGGAGAAGACTGGCGAGAAATACAGCAGTGGGTGGAAAAAATCACAGACGATCCATCCATACAAGTTAACTATGTAGAGGATGAACAAGGTCGACTTATAGACGTACTTATCCAAGTGGAAGAGAAAGCAGAACCTAGTTATAGTGACGAAGATGAAATCTATGCAGCACTATTACACATCATGGACGACTACGAAACTGGTATGAGCGAACAAGCTGAGTCGGCTATCGAACAAGCTTTAGGTGAGCAAATGTGGGACTTTATCAATCGGTTTCCCGATCATATCAACATGGCGCAAGCGGCTTTACAACACGCTTGTAATTTGAAAAAAGTGAGTACACATACAGTGAGTATTCGGAAAGAGGCAGCAGAAGTGCGCGTCAATTTGAGACGATAGCTAGTAAAAGGGGGAGTGTAGTAATGTCATTTTTATGATTAAATTTGATAAAAAGGGGAGGTCTTCATTCCCTTTTTTATATTTGGGCAAATTATCTGCGTCACAACTTTACATCTCCTTCGCTCATGAAACTACGCTTGAAAGCGTTGTTGGTCATTGTCAATCTCCTCATTCCATTCCAAAACTGTCAACCTCCTGCTGAAACTACTGACAATGTGCCTCCGACTGTTCTGGATTTTATTCATCGTTCCAGCATCAACACAACTTTATACACTATCGACTTTTTGCGCTATGCCCAACGGTATGGCGAAGCTGCCGATGAGTATGCCCGTCTATTGTTATCCGATAAAGTAGAACTTGTTCCGCTGGAAAGAATCTATGCTCGACAGCAGCGTATTCGCTCTTTGTATCTGTCAGGAAACGTCAAAGAAGCTTTTAAAGAGCTTCAGCAATTAGAGACACAGGTAGTCCCTGATAGTATGGAGCTGGGAAATCAGGCACTGTATCATCTGAATAGAGCCTATTATGAACTCTACAAATATAGAGGAGATAGTGCGCTGTATCATCTAAAAATGGCAGATGTGCTCCTACAAAAAACCTTTTCTGGAGATCATATACTAGAGCTAGAAGTTTTTCCATTGATCGTAGAGACTACCTATCGCTACGCTCCGAAACCAGAAATGATCGACTATATTCATACAGAAACTAGACGAGCTGATGCACTAGTCAAAAGGAATCCCGAGTGGAAACTGTTGAGTAAACCATATATACGTTGGAAAGGACATGCTAGTTTTGTTCAGCGAACGCTGGATGTGGGTATTGATTTGCTGGAAGAAGGTGTTGCTGCTAGTCTTCAAAATAGTCCTTGGGATACTGCCTTTCTCATTCAGTGCTACGGAGAACTATCAGGACTTTATAAAAACGAATCGCTAGGAAAAGCCAAAACGTATGCAGAAGATGCACTAAAGTTGGCAAAGGAAGCAACTATGATAGATGCACTGACTAGGCAGCAGGCGGTCAGAGACTATTTAACGTATGCGATATACAAGGAGAACATAAAAAGTGAATCGCTCAACAAACGCTTTTGGGAAGAAATGGACTATTTAGAAGCGATCATTGAAAAGGAGGGTGGAAAACACTTTGCGTATCCACTTCGCCTGGAAGGGTTGTATTATTTTAAGAAAGGCGAATGGGATAAAGCCATCAAATGCTATCAAAACCTTTTAGCTGAACTCGATAACGGCGACCATTTTTATAATGAGTACAAAATGTATGATAATTCTTCTAATGTATTATCTCTATGCTATCGAGCAAAAGGGGATTGGAAACAGTCCAATGACTGGATTGTCAAAAATATGACCATATTGACAGATTACTATGAAAAGGCAGTATATGATTTCGATCAAGTGATGCAAGGTGGCTACGATCAATTTAACCAGCATGCTTTTTTATTGTATAGTCGACTAGCAGACAATCATGTGGCAGAATATGAGCAAACGCATAATGAGATTGCTTTGCAGCATGCACTTCGACTGTATGAAGTAGCGGATCAGCTACTGTTCGAGCATTTGACCCAGAAAGTGACGAACAAAGAAGCCTTATTACAATTTGGTGGCGAGGTCAACGAAGCGTACTATTCTAGTGCAGTCAAAGCTTGCTATTATAGTAGCGAAATAGCACCTCACAAACCATACGCTGATACTGCAAACTATTACATGGAGCGGACGAAAGCTATTTTGTTATACCGAGAAATGTTGGCGAACGGAACAGCAAAAAGTCAACTTCAACAGCAGTTTCAAGCAGCTGAGGTTATTGAGGATTACTTAGAAAACGAAGAGTCGACTACTGTTTTACAGTATGATGCAGGCAAATTCTGTACGCATGCTATATTGAGAAAAAAGGGAAAAGTAGTCTTTAAACAAATGGATATTGGTCAAAAAGAAATCGAAGTGGCTACGGACAGCCTGATTCGATTGGGCAAGCTATTTGCACGATCACGTAATTCTGAAAATAGGGAAAAATACTGGACTAACTACAGAGCGCTATCGCATGAACTCTATCAAAAAATCCTTCAACCCGTAGCAGCATATATTGGAGACAAGGATCAAGTACTGGTCGTGCCGGATGCTTCACTCCGACTTTTTCCTTTAGAGGCATTGTACGTCAACCCGGATAGAAAAGATGGTTTTCTATTGAACGAGTACGCATGGAAAATAAAGTATACGCCTTCGTTCAAAACGTTTTCGGTGAAAGAAGAGGAGCGAAATACAATTCCTGCCCGCGCTCGACTAACCTATATGGGATACAACTTCAGCAAGGTTGACAACTTACCCTCTGGCATCAATCGATTTGATCATGCTGAAGATTTGCGCCAGCATTTAATCGAATTGTACGGGGCTGATCGTGTTCGTTCTTACTTTGAGGAAACTTGTACGGATGAACAACTACTACGTGCTTTAGCGGCGGATAATTATGATATTTTTTGTGCCTATATGCACGCAGATGCAGATGAGGAAGATAAATATAGAAATAGCCTTCTCCTATACGCTACAGCGGCAGAACGGCAAGCATCTGGTCAGGAAATTGTCCGTGTTTACGACGACCAATTAGCACAGCTCGAACTGTATTATCCAGCACTGATTGTATTTATTGCTTGCGAAACTGCCAAAGGGAAAATCATCAAGTCAGAAGGAACATATAGCATCACACGTACGCTCTCACAAGCTGGCGCTGGCACTATTGTCTCCACGCTCTGGAAAGTGGACGAAGCCTATATGAACGAAATAGTTCGCTCTTTTTTCAGTGAATTACAGACAGGAAAATCGGTTGATGAAGCACTGTACCTGGCGAAATGGACATACGTACAGTCGAGAAAGAAAGTTAGTGACATCAATGAACTACACCCAATTCACTGGGCTGGACTAGTTGTTTTCGAGTAATTTTTGGACGCAGTAAGGGAAGCTATTAGTTGACCGTTCTTCTCTATTTTGTTGGTATTAAATCGCACTGTACTATCAACTACGCATAGCTAATAATATCAAAGTGTCCAATCAGCCAGGCATCTTCTTCCAAAATGTGTAAACCAAAGCGGTCAACAAATCGACCAGCTGTATATTTTTTAACAAGTTGGTTGGCAATACCTAGCTTCTTATCAAAAGTTCGATGTCGGCTAGCCATCTCAATACTCTGGAGAATATTGTTGGGAAGTGGAGCTTCGGACTGTTCTTTACTGTGACCTGCACAGTAGCTCAACGTATTATCGGTACCTCTCGTAAGTAGCATGTACTCCTCTTTACGATTTAGAAATCGACCGCCTAGATCATCTTTCGTTTGTCCTTTTCTCCTGAAAATCGGTAAACGATCATGTACACCTACCATCGTATCACAGCCTGTCGTATCATTGGTAAAACTCTTTTCGCCACGCAGTTTAGCCAGTTCCTTCTTAGCCATCTCGTCCAATTTAGAAGTTTTTAAATGCTGATTGGGAAACAAGAACGTATGTGCAGCTAAAGAATCGTCTTCATACTCATGAATATTAAGCAAAAGCTCACAGAAAATCAACCGATCGCCAGTAGGCACATAAGCCATCTTCGTCAGTTCACCATCTTCGTAATCATAAGCTAGGAACTCAAAATCTCTTCGTAGTCGAACACTACATGTGAAAAAGTAATAATCCTTATTCGGATCTATATTCAAAGAGTCAAATACGACCGTCTCACCTTCAAAATGATAAGGTTTGATATAATAATATACCAGTTCAGGTTCTGATAGAATACTAATTTTGCCTAGATAATCAGGAATATCTGATTCATCAGTCGAAAGGCTTAATACACTACCTACAGCACCTACTGGAATCATTCCTTCGAAGCTGGGGTGTGTATACAAGAGACGACCTTGACTACTTTCTTGGACATCAGGATAACGTCTTGATTTTACTTTTTCTCTGATAGAATCTGCCATGTGTTCACTCGATTTTTGGTAATAATTTTTTCAGCTCATCTTTAAGTTGTGACGGAGGTGTTGTCTCGTAAAGTTGTGTGATGGCTTTACGATCTTTGAGTACTAAATATGCTAATGCTTTGTACCCGTCAATATCATCGACGGATGTCAAATCTGGTTGAAAGGTATCCAGAATAGTTAGTGCCTTTTGAGCAGACACCTCGTTTTTCTGTAAAATGAGTACGTATGCTAATGTTAACCCAACCAAACTATCAGGCTGCATTTCTTGAGCTTCTTGAAGTTTAGTAACTGCCACAACATAGTTCCCTTTAGCAATATCAGCTTTTACTGTCTCTATTACTACAGGCACAGGTTCTTCTCCCTCTATAAGGTCTTCTTCTTCGTCACCCATTGTCACACGATAGGGCTTGTCTACAGATTTTTTGAACTCAGTAAAAGCAGCTTCGTATTTGTCTACACTATCTTCTTGTTCTGACAAAACCACGGTTTTAGGCATCAGAAAATGAATCACCAAACTCATTACACTGATCAATACCACTACGGACGCTGCTATTTTCCAGAGCGGGAGATTGCGACGTTTTGACTGCTTGGATGCTATAGACGATGCCTCGACGATAGTCTGTTCTTGACTCCAGGCTTCCAGTTGCTGTCGTTTATTTTGGCGTTGGGCGTGAATTAATTCATCTCGGAAGATAAAGTCATCCTCTTCCTCTTCCTCATCCTCTTCTTCCACCGCTGTCGGATCAAATTCAATTTCTGCTGCCCATTGCTCTAATTTTTTTCTTTTCTGCTGACGACTCCAAGCAGTGAGTATTTTTTTCAGAAACTGATCGTCAAACGTTACTTTTTCTTTACTCATGGCTACAGTTTTTTGTACAGGTCAATTAATAGCTTTCTAAACTCCTTTTTGCATTTATAAATTTTCGAACTGGCTGCCTTATTGTTATCATAACCAAATTCTTCTGCAATGTCTTCCACCTCCCAATCCAGAAAATAGCGTTTGATCAAGATAGAGCGACACTTTTCGCCCATCTGATTTAAGACAGTATTGACATTATCACTAAGTTGTTGACTGATCTCATCGTCTTCTTCAGGAAGCTGGAGCAAAAAATCCTCCCTGCCTGAGATAGAAGTAGTTTGAATTGTGCGCTTACCATTTTGCTTTCTTAATACAGATAACATCTTCTTGTAAGAGGCACTCTTTAAGTAAGCTTGCAGGGAGTCAATTTTTAGCTGCCTTCCTTTTTGTGTTTTTTCCCAAATGTCTGCAAACACGTCTATATAGCATTTATTAGCCGTGTCTTCATCACATTCAAAATCTCGCATTAGTGTACCTACGCAGATGGAATAATACTTCTTGAAATATATTTTCATCTGTTTGTCATCCTCATTTTTGAGGACTTCAAGAAAGTGGATTGCTTCCTGTTTCATTAACTAGTCGCATTTAAGTGAAGAATATAACCGTTAGCTGAGGGAAAATTTTTTTAAAATTTGGATTGTTAATAGGAAATCATACCTAGTAGAACAGACACATTTATAGTCAGAATGATGGAAAAGTGACCTTTATTTTTTGTCATATCATCAAAAATCCATCTTTTTTTCAATTTTTTGAGAATGAAAATTTAGACTAGTGGTGATATTCATTGTTTTTATGCAACTAATTAATAGAAGCAAGAAAGTGTGAGCAACAGATTGAAAAAAGGAATAATAGGAAAGCAGTAGGACTGAGAAACCAACCTTACCGTTTGCTTGCACTTACTGCATCACGAGTGATAGCATTCACTGCCGCTTCCCTGTATACAGACAGTTAAGATAAAGAAAGCCAAAGCAGGAGGTAGTCGAAGTAATTCGGCTGCCTTTTCTGTTTTTTAAGATCTTCTACCTGAGAACTATACATTTCAACTAAATTATGTATCATTTCTACAGAATGAGTTCAGCGGTATCTAATTGGCTAACGGTATTTTATCCCGATGGGATAGGCAACGTATACTATCTCGTAGAGATTATATATCGTTAATTATTCGGTCAGCATCCATCTTTCATCCCATCGGGATGATACCCAGTTTTGATAGACAAGCATACAATATTCGTCTTTTGTATAGCTCTCAGATCTTCTACATAAGGTGAAGCTTCCCAATACCTAATAAAACCTACAACCTTTCCAGCTTCCCGCCCGTTTATTTTGTACATTTGCCGAATTAGCGAATTTTCGCTAAAGTTAAGAAAGAGAGTAAGCAACGCTTAGAAAGTCTCAAATCTCACTTCTCAAAGCGAAGCGATCTCACATCTAAATACAAAATACATGAGGAGAATCAGAAAAGCAGCTGTACTCGGATCGGGCGTGATGGGATCGGGTATTGCCGCACATCTAGCCAATATTGGTGTACAAGTACTGATGTTGGACATCGTTCCACGCGATCTACCCGATGATAAAAAAAATGACCTAACAGCTCGAAATAGCATCGCGCAGGGGGCATTGATGAAAGCACTCAAAGGCAGACCTGCTCCGTTCTATGAGCGTGACATGGCGAGCCGCATCACTATCGGTAACTTTGAGGATAACCTAAAAGACATCAACGATTGTGATTGGGTAATTGAAGTGGTGGTCGAAAACTTGGACATCAAAAAGAAAGTATTCGCGCAAGTAGAAGAACATAGAAAGCCTGGTTCTCTCATTACCTCCAATACATCCAGTATTCCGATCTACATGATGGCGGAAGGGCGTAGCGAAGACTTTAAAAAACACTTTTGTGGGACACACTTTTTCAACCCAGTGCGCTATATGCGTCTGCTAGAAATCATTCCCACACCATACACCGATCCTGAAGTGACCGACTTCCTAATGGAGTACGGCGATACTTATTTGGGGAAACAAACGGTCTTATGTAAAGATACACCTGCCTTTATTGCGAATCGTATTGGCGTGTATTCTGGGATGAAACTGACCGAACTAACAGATAAGCATGATCTCCGTATTGAAGAAGTCGATGCCCTAACTGGACCGGCTATTGCGCGACCGAAAACGGGTACTTATCGTCTACAGGATTTGGTAGGTTTAGACACCAATGATAAAGTCGTCAATTTTGTCAAAAGTGCAGCCACAGAAGATGAATATCTAAGTGTCATCCGCGATCAAGGCAATCCGACTTATGTCGACTACCTGTTGAAAAATCAATTCTACGGAAACAAATCTGGTCAAGGTTTTTACAAGCGAACGAAGGAAAAAGACGAGAAGGGCAGAACGATCATTCAAGCGTTGAACCTGAAAACGCTAGAGTACGAACCCAGCCAACGTCCGAACATTCCAAGCGTCAAATCCGCCAAACAAATTGATTCTCCGCCACACCGTGTCCGTGCGATGTTGGATGCGAAAGATAAAGGTGGCGATTTCTTACGCGAGTATTTTGGTGGTTTATTTGCCTATTCTGCGAACCGTATTCCAGAAATTTCCGACAATATCTACAGCATCGACGATGCCATGCGGACTGGCTATGCGTGGGAAATGGGCCCTTTCGAGTATTGGGATGCGTATGGATTAGAAAAAGGAATTCAACTAGCGGAGCAGTATGAAGAAATCATTCCAGAGTGGATTCGAGACATGGCAAAAGCTGGACACGACAGTTTCTACAAACTGGAAAACGGCAAGCGCAAGTACTACGATTTAGAAAGCAAAAGCTATCACGAAGTACCCAGTAGTGCTGATTTCATCATCTTGGATACATATCGAGATCAAGAGCCAATCTTTAAGAACAGTGAAGTTACCTTGCACGATATTGGAGATGGCGTATTGTGTCTAGAATTTCGCAGCAAAGCGAATAGCATGGGCGAAGGTGTCCTTCGTGGTATGAATGAAGCCATTCAGATAGCGGAAGAAGGAGACTGGAAAGGACTTGTTATTGGAAACAATTCAACCAACTTCTCTGTCGGTGCGAACTTGATGATGATGGCACAGCTTGCCTATCAACAAGAGTGGGAGGAAATGAATATGGCGGTCAACTTATTCCAACAAACAACCATGCGTTGTCGCTATTCGGCGATTCCAGTCGTAGCGGCTACACAAGGTTACGTCTTCGGTGGAGGTTGCGAAACGATTATGCACTGTGATGCGACGATGGCAGCTTCTGAATCGTATATCGGATTGGTGGAAGTGGGTGTTGGTATTCTACCAGCAGGTGGTGGAACGAAGGAATTGGCATTACGTGCTTCCGATCAGTTTTTCGAGGGTGATGTCATGATCCCAACTTTGATTGATAAGTTCCGCACCATCGCCATGGCATCCGTAGCGACTTCTGCCCACGAAGCATTTAGCAAAGGCTATCTGCTAGAAACAAAAGATGAAGTGGTCATGAACGCTAAGCGCAACATCAGCGAAGCCAAACAAAAAGTATTGGAGCTGGCTGATAATTACACACAGCCGATCATTCGTGAAGACATCACCGTACTCGGACGTACTGGACTAGCTGCACTTTATGCTGCTGCTAATGAACTCCACCGTGGCAACTATGCTTCGGAACACGACATTACGATTGCGAAAAAGATCGCCTATGTCTTATGTGGTGGTGATCTGACTGGCACGCAACAAGTCAGCGAACAGTACCTTCTCGACATCGAACGCGAAGCTATGCTGAGCTTGGTCGCTGAGCCAAAAACCATGGAACGCATTCAGCATATGTTGACGACGAATAAACCTTTGCGGAACTAGATATGAGATCGCTTCGCTTTGAGATATGAGATCGTTCTCTCGCTTTGCGAGATTTACTTTGAGACTGGTCCGTACTTTATTGCTTAGATTTAACACATTATTGTAATGCATAATTTCAGAGAATTAAAGATTTGGCAGCGGTCTCGGATTTTTGTGAAGCATATTTATAAAGTAACAAAGCGATTTCCTGGCGATGAGCGATTTGGATTGACGGATCAATTACGACGAGCAGCAGTTTCTATTTCTTCCAACATTGCAGAGGGTTGTGGTCGAGGAACAGACAAGCAATTGATTCACTTCTTGTACATCGCTCAAGGTTCAATGTGTGAAGTAGAGACGCAAATCATATTGGCTTACGATTTAGAAATTTTAGAAGAAAAAGCATATAACTATTTAATACAAGAGATAGATGAGTTGCAAAAAATGAACTTCAAACTAATAAAAAGGCTAGAAGCTAATTTATAAGGATGCTAAGTTCTTTTACAAAAAAGAATGAGTGAATAAGTAAGTTTGAAGTTCACAAAGAGGTGGAAGACTAACCACTGAAACAGTCTCACATCTCACATCTCACCATCTCACATCTAAGAAGAATATGGACGCATACATAGTAAAAGCCTATCGTTCCGCAGTGGGGCGAGCAAAAAAAGGCGGATTCAAAAACTACCGATCCGATGATTTGGCGGTAGATATAATCAAACATCTAGTGGCAGAAGTGCCAGAACTCGACCCGACGATTGTCGATGATGTATTCGTGGGCTGCGCGAATCCAGAAGGGGAGCAGGGCTTACAAATTGGGCGACAAATTTCGTTACGCGCATTGGGGAAAGAAGTACCTGGTGTGACGGTGAATCGATACTGCGCTTCTGGTTTGGAAACCATTTCGATGGCAGTGGCGAAAGTCAAAGCTGGCATGGGCGAAGTCTACATCGCTGGTGGAACGGAAAGCATGAGTAGCATTCCGATGACTGGCTACAAACTCGCACCGAGCTACAAAGTGGCAAGCGATACACCAGACTACGTTGTCAGTATGGGGATTACCGCCGAAGCAGTGGGCAACAAATACGGCATCTCAAGAGAGCAAGCCGATGAGTTTGCGTATCATTCACATCGAAAAGCCGCTGAAGCCATTGATGCTGGAAAATTCGATGATGAAATCGTGCCAGTCGAAGTGCCAGAAGTATTCGTGAAAGATGGCAAGCGCGTGGAAACGTCGCATACTGTAGCGATGGATGAAGGCGTACGTCGCTCGACTTCTGTGGAAGCACTGAGTAAGTTGCGACCAGTATTCGCGCAAGGTGGAACTGTCACAGCCGGTAACTCCTCGCAGACGTCTGATGGCGCAGCATTCGTGCTTGTGATGAGTGAAAATATGGTGAAGCAGTTGGGGCTAGAGCCAATTGCGCGTTTAGCGGCTTGTTCTGTAGGTGGTGTTGATCCACTGTACATGGGCATTGGTCCTTGCGTAGCCATTCCGAAAGCGTTGAAGCAAGCTGGCAAGAAGCTAAACGACATCGACTTGATCGAATTGAATGAAGCATTTGCGGCACAGTCGTTGGCGGTCATTCAAGAAGCTGGCTTAAATCCAGACATCGTCAACGTCAATGGTGGCGCGATTGCTCTGGGACACCCACTCGGATGTACTGGCGCGAAATTGTCGACTCAGCTCTTCAACGAAATGCGTCGACGTGACAACAAATACGGCATGGTTACTGCCTGTGTGGGTGGTGGGCAAGGAATTGCTGGCGTGTTTGAGTTGTTGAACTAAGGAACAGTAACACAGTAACTTCCTAGTTGATAGCTCGCGCTTTTAAATTTATACTACGTTGCATCTCGATAGCTATCGGGATGCAAATGCGTAGCACCGACTGTGATTTTCCTTCTGAGAGAGAACTTTTATCTCTCTCAGAAGTGAATCCAAACTCAAAATGGATTTCTCTTAGTTGGGAAGTTACTTTCTAGCGTTTAAGTACTGATGAACTCCTCTAGCATAAAACTATAGATAGATCACGAGAGAAAAAATGGAATAAGATGAACGAGAAGATGGACTAACCAATTTTATAGATGAATAGGCTGATTATGTAGAAAAGTTCATTCATCGACAAAGGAATCGAATCGCTGCTGTAAAGAGTAGCGAGAATACTAAATTTCTGTAGTGATTGACTTCGCTTCAACATCACTACCCTCCTTCCGCATCGGCAAATGCAACACTACACGTGTCCCTGTTGCCTGATTCCCCTCTTTCAAATCAATGACTTCTACCGTCGCGTTGGTGTTGAATAGTTTATTGGCAATCGTGATGCGGTCTTGTGTGATTTGCATGCCGACCGATTTGTGCTTGTTAGCAGTGCGCGTTCGAATTTGCAAAGCTAGTTCTCGCCCAATGCCATTGTCTTCAATAATGAACAACAAGCCATTACTTTTATCATCCTGACGAACGGTAATGGATAGCAAACCACGCTCCTGTTCTTTGTGCATCAGTCCATGCCAGATGGCGTTTTCAACATACGGCTGCAAGACCATCGGCGGAATTTTGATACTCCCAATATTGACCTCTTCTTCCACATTTAAGTTGTAATCAAACTTGTCGTTGAAGCGGAAGTTCTCCATTTCGATATAGAGCTTTAAAGCGTTTAGTTCCTCCTCTAATGTGACCATGGAGGCTTTGCTGTTGTTGAGGATGAGTCGAATGAGCCGAGAGAATTTAGTCAAATAGCGAGAGGCGGTACGCGCATCGTTTTGCACCATATACAGTTTGATGGAATTCAAAACATTGAATAAAAAGTGCGGATTCATCTGTGCGCGCAAGGCGGTCATCTCAATTTCAGCAATCTTTCGACTAAATTGCGCTTCCATCTGATCCTTAATCAACTCGTTTTTTTCCTCTAAAATTTTTCCGTAATTGAACTGTACAATTTCGTTTTGAAACTGATAAGACGCAATTAAAAAGACCGTCATCGACAATGCCCATACTTCAAACAAATAGGGAAGCACATTCGCATCTTCTCTGCTACTGACCACGTAAGTGATGCCCAAAGAAACCACCAATAAACTTAGTAGATTCACAATCACATTGATGCGCTGCGGCAGCTTAAAGCCAAGGTTCGCGATGATGATGAAAATGGCGAAAACAACGAGGCTATTTCTTGTCTGTAATGAAGCAATAGCCAAAGGGAGTAGAGAAAAGGAAAGTATACCTAAAGTAATGAAAAACAGCAACTTACGATTACCATACAAGGCTAAAAAAGAACTCTGTTTGGCTTTACTGGTATGCACAAAAAAGGTCGGTACGAGTACGAAGCACAGCATCGCGTGTGTCAAAAAAATGAAACCATTCAGGATCGCATCTGATTTGTCTGCTATGATGCTCGCTAAAGTGATAAAAAACAAAGAAACCACACCAATCACGCTGATCAAATAGGCGCGCTCCAAGTTGTTGAGGTACAGGTGTTCTTGAAACTCCTCTTCGTATTTCCCCTCAACTTTATTCTTGAATTTTGCCAGTATCTGATGGAGCATTTCACGCATAATATATGTACGATGGCTTTTAAGTTATTGAATCTTTCTGACGATGTTTCCAGCAGGCAAACAATAGATTTTAGACCAAAAACATGATCTATTCAGAACGTCTAATTATTTCACGTCTCACATCTCAATTCTTGCTCGGCGTCTGAAATAAGCTCAACAGACTTTCTTTTTTACTTCTAGACACGCGCACTTTTCCCTCATTACTCATCACTAAATAACCACCGTCCGCTTTGACATAGTTTTTGATCTCATTCAAATTGACGACAAAAGAATTATGCACGCGATAAAAATGGTAGTTGCCCAACAGTTCCTCTAGCTCCTTCAAAGTTTTCGAGATAAATAAATCTTTGCCTTCTTTGAGAAAAATTTTGGTGTAATTATTATCCGACTGGCAATAAATAATCTGATCGACTTCTACAAAAACGAGTCCTTCAAACGTCGGTAGCGCAATCTTGCGAATGATATTTTTTCGGGGATCATCGGCAGCGATGGTCGACTTCTTATTTTTCGTTTGCTGTTTGTCTTCTACTTTTTTAATAGCAGCTTGTAACTCATCCTCATCAATGGGTTTCAACAAATAATCAATCGCGTTGATCTTGAAAGCTTTCACGGCATACTCATCGTGCGCTGTCGTAAAGACCACTTCAAAATCAATATCTGGCACGAGTTCCAGCATTTCAAAGCCATTCATGTAAGGCATATCCACATCTAGAAAAACAACATCAGGCTGGTGCTGTTGCAGAGCTTTTAAACCTTCTTTTCCAGAAGAAAATAAGCCTAATACTTCTACATTGGGGCAGGAATTTTGGAGTTCCCATTCGAGTACTTTTAGACAATTCGGTTCATCGTCGATCAAGATCGCTTTTAGCATAGTTCGCAAACTTAGGTGGTGTGAAGAATCAGTTCGATTAATGAGAATAAATAAAGATAGGTGTTATCACCTTATACTTACAAACCACATCAAGCCGTTGGTGGTTCAGAGTGAGTAGTTGGTGAATTTGATGATTTAGTTGATTTAAGTTGTTCGACCGCTATCAGATTCTTGGTATAAAAAAGTTTGATCTACGGCTACCTGTAGAACAAGTCTATCGTCTACTGTCTAAAGTCTAACATCTTTTATACTTTTGAGCGACTAAACAGCACTTATGATTCAAGCAAGCGGGATAACAAAAGCGTACGGCGACTTACAAGTTTTAAAAGGTGTCGATTTGACGATTGCAGCAGGGGAGATTGTCTCCATTGTCGGGAAGTCGGGTGCAGGAAAAAGTACATTGCTACATATTTTAGGCACATTGGATCGAGCTGATGATGGCAGTTTAAAGATTGACGATACAGAAGTAAATAACTTAGGGAATAAACAACTCTCCAACTTTCGCAACCAAAATATTGGTTTCGTTTTTCAGTTTCATCATTTATTGCCTGAGTTTACGGCACTCGAAAATGTGTGTATGCCAGCCTACATCGACAAAAGAGCTGGCACAGCTACCCAACAACGCGCTAAAGAATTATTGGATTATTTAGGGTTAAGTGATCGCCTACAACACAAACCGACTCAACTTTCTGGTGGCGAGCAACAGCGCGTGGCTGTCGCTAGAGCGTTGATGAATCAGCCTGCTGTGGTCTTTGCCGATGAACCTTCGGGCAACTTAGACTCGGCTTCTTCGCAAGAACTGCATCGTTTATTATTTGATTTACGACGCGATTTTCAGCAGACTTTTGTGATTGTGACGCACAATGAGGAATTGGCAGCGATGAGCGATCGGCGATTGGTGATGACGGATGGACTTTTAGAAGTGTAAGACAATGAAAAGTGGGAGGATTTGGAGAACAATAACAAAAGCGTGCGATTGAAATCGCACTTTCTTTCATGACGGGTTAAGGCTATTAAAACTCCATCGGATCAGGATATAAAAACGTATAGTTTAACTCTTGCTTCACCTTCGAATTATTTACAATTTCAAATACTTTTTCTTCTTTTCTTTTTTCAAACTGTGGTGGTTCTAAACCCAACTTCAGCGCTTGCTGCGTATAAAATTCACGCTTCGTCGGATGCTCGTCGGCGCAGACATTAAGAATCTCATTCCATTTTTCTTGCACCAATACCTGATGAATAATTTGAATAACATCTTCTCGATGCACCATATTGACTGGCTTGTTGGGCGCACTGACATTGGTTTTGCCAGCAAAAAAGCGTCCTGCTTGGCGTTCGCCACCTACTAAGCCTGCTAGTCGTAAAATAGTCACTTTGGTATCTTCTAATTGTTGTAGTTGCTGCTCGATTTGTGCAATGGCTTTCGTGCCGTCGCGTGTCGGATGTAGGGTATCTTTTTCAGTTGCTATTAAATTTTTATCTCCGTAAACGCCCGTCGAACTCGTGTAAATAATAGCTTTAGATGCACTCGCGGAGAGAATTTGCTGAAGCTGTTGAGGGTGTTCGGTCAGCACATTTGGATTGCCGCGACCTGGGGGAAAGTTGATAACAAGCACATCGCTCTGCCAAAAATCACCTAAAATATCACCTACTATTTGACTGGGTTTGACTTGAAGCAGAAAAGGTTGAATACCTACGCTTTCGAGCGTCTTTAACTTCTCCGAACGAGTGGTTGATCCTCTTACGGTGTAGCCATTATTGACCAAATACTTTCCTAGCTCTAGCCCAAGCCACCCACAACCAAGTATAGAAACTGTAGACATAGACTATAAGTGTTGACGAATAGTAGCTGCAATAGTTTCCATTTCGTTTGGACTAAATTGCTGCTTAGGTTGCGAAAAATCAATATCACCAACATGATTAATCGGTACTAAATGAATGTGCGCATGTGGAACTTCCAGACCGATTACTGCTACGCCAATTCGCTCACAATCAATGCTTTTCTCCATGGCTTTGGCTATTTTCTTTGCGAAAACAATAAGCCCAGACAATAGGTCATCTTCTAAGTCAAAAATATAATCGATCTCTTGTTTAGGAATAACCAATGTGTGTCCTTTTACGAGCGGGAAAACGTCTAAAAAGGCTAAATACTGATCGTTTTCAGCAATTTTGTAGCTAGAAATGTCACCATTAACGATTTTTGTAAAAATGCTTGCCATTATGAGAGATTGAGAGATTGAGAGATTGAGAGATTGAGAGATTGCATAACAAAAGCGTACAAATTCATTCGTACGATGCTTTGAATACCAAAATCGCACAAAAAAGCCTCACAGCGGATAACTGCAAGGCTAATGTTAATATGGTTTGGTGACCTCGGAAGGATTCGAACCCTCAACCCTCAGAGCCGAAATCTGATATTCTATCCAGTT
>CAYLPW010000080.1:1106-19191 GCA_964385665.1 uncultured Saprospiraceae bacterium | reverse complement strand
GTTGCACCTTCGATACGATAGGCTCCTCTAAATATATGCACACCAAAGTAAATAGCATAAGTTTCATCAAAGGTGCAGCTTTCAACGACCAAGATGTATTCGGCTGGCTGTTCAGTTGAACCTACCGAATAAATTCGGTGGTTACGAAATGCGAACAATGTGTGGACTCTTATACCCACCCTTCTCAATTCAATAACCTCCAAATCATATATTCTGCTTACCTTTGCGCCCTCAAATTCAAGCTGCTGATGCAATAAATGACGTAGTGGATGCATTCATCAGCTATCTTTTAAAAAACAACCTACTTAAAAATGAAGATTTTAGGGCAACTACTTGCTATAGCACTATTGTTCAGTGTGTTCCAATCTTGCAAGAACGGGGCTGGAACAGAAACGCCAGACGCAGCAAACGTGGAATTAGCATCTATCGAAGATACCATCATGTATGGCATCGGCGCATACAACGTTGATTTGTTAAAGAATCAATTCAAAATTGACGAGCCGAATTTGTCTGTCGTCTATAAAGGAATGCAAGATGGATTAGCCGATGAAGCGATATTTTCGCAAGAAGAATTCAATACGCTTGCACAATCATTTTTTCAGCGTCAAGCAGAAAAAGCTGGTGTAGAAAATCTAGCGAAAGGACAGGAATTTTTAGCAGAAAATAAGTCCAAAGAAGGTATTCAAACGACGGACAGCGGTCTGCAATACAAAGTACTGGAGGAAGGAGCAGGTGCATCACCTGGACCAACTGACCGAGTAACCGTCGACTACGAAGGTCGCTTATTGAGCGGCGATGTATTTGATAGCTCTATCGCACGCGGCGAACCAGCTACTTTTGGCGTCAATCAAGTGATCGCAGGATGGACAGAAGCATTACAAATGATGAAGCCTGGCTCTCGTTGGGAATTGTACATTCCAAGTGATTTAGCATACGGCGAACGTGGCGGTCCTGGTGGTGGCATCGGTTCGAACGAAACCTTGATCTTTGAGGTCAAATTGATTAGTATTGAAGGACAAGAGTAGAGACTACATCTACTTTTTCGATAAAAAGACTCATTACTGCGTTGGTCAGGAATGGGTCTTTTTTGTTCCCAAAATCTGTATTTCTTCATTTAAAAACACATATAACTCAATCTCACGACCATGACGTATGTACCAGTTTACAGTGAGTTTATTGACTTTTTAGCAGCAGGGTTTACTCCTCAACAACTCATCGATTATAAGCCCTCCCCAACATTTCAACAAAGCTTTTCAAGTCTGCTCCATCGGTCAAAAAATGGTACGTTAACAGAACAAGAGCAGGCTGATCTAGATCACTGTCTACAGCTAGAACATATCATCAGATTGGCAAAGGCTAGAGTAAAACAGCATTTATAAGACAATAAAGCGTTATTGAAAACGAAATCTTTCCACTCCTGCGTTCTATGCAAAACTAGATGATATGAACCGCTATTTCCTACTACTAGCCACTGCCCTACTCTGCTGGACATGCGAAAGAGACGACCTCCGAACCGCTTTTGAAATGACCTACCCTGAAAATAGATTTACGGTGCCAGCTGGTTTAAATACCTTAGAATCGCATTATCTATTTTTTAAAGATATACCGACCAACAAGGCTTTCTTTTTTGGTGAAACAGAAGAGTCGGAAATCCAGGAAATCTCACCAGCTAGTGCTGCCATTCGTGCCGATCAAAGTGTGAATAGCTTTGCATTTGCGGAGGAGATCGTCATTCGATTGTGTGAGGATAATTTAGCAGACATCAACAATGTATTGCAAAAATGTAGACGGGAAATCTTTTTTCGAGAAAACATTCCATTCAATACTGGACGACAGGTTGAACTATTGCCCAACGGAAATAACTTGCTAAATACCCTCACAGGTGAAACCTTTAATTTTGTGTTGGTCTTCCGACGCAATCGTTCCTTTACCAATGCCCCTATTCCATCGAATTTAATCATGAATTTTGAAGCAAGAAGGTAATTTTTCGACCTGCTTTTGCGTTGATAAATCAATCCTCCTACAGTTCTCTCTTCCTTTTACCCATAATTGATTTTTGCCTCTAATCTTAGAGCGAAACTCGTTCCTAACTTTGAGGACGAGTTCATATCTCATTACGTCATTCTATGAGCAGATCGCATCTACTTGTCATTTTTTGTTTCGCCCTATTCAGCTGCCAATCTATTGAAAACATTGATGCTCTTACCCCTGATGAAGAGCGTATCCTCAGCAGTGGTGCCGATATACAAGCTGTATTACACGATGGCTACGCGCAGTGGTGGCAAGCGATACATGGCGTTCATCCTAACTTGGCGCTGCTTGTGGCTGGTGATGCTTACGGACTATCACGTGGCAACTTTGGAACGGTGGAGATGGGCGACCAAGGTCGTCGATCCTTTAACAATCAAGTAGGTAACGCCATCAATGAAATTCCTTGGTATGGTAGTTTGAACGCTGCTAATGTAGCTACGGATGTACTTTCAGCGTTGGATAGAGGGGTTACGATTGATAAAGGGGCAACGCAAGACCAAAGTATCCGAGCGGCAGCGCATCTGTTGCGAGGATTGAGTTGGGGCTACATGAGCTTGTTATTCGACCAAGGTATTGTTGTTGATGAAACGACCGATTTGAATACAGATTTACCATTAGTTTCTTATCAGGAAATATTAGAACAGGCACTGTTGGAATTGGATATGGCAATCGCTATAGCAGAGACGACAGACAACCTTTCGCATAGTTATTTTAATGGTTTAGTCTTAAATTCGACACAGATAGCGCAAGTAGTACACGCTTACAAAGCTCGCTTTTTGGCGCAGTCCGCACGCACTGTTGAAGAGAATGAGCAGACAGACTGGGCAGCCGTTTTGTACCATGCAGAACGTGGATTGAACTTTGATGTTGCGCCATTAGCGGATGGTAAGCAATGGCAAAGCTATCAAGCTTATGCATTTGCAGAAACGGGAAAAGGACCATTTTGGGCAAGACTCGATCAGCGTCTAGTGGCTGCTTTTGATCCGTCTCAACCAGTTAGCTATCCTCAGGTTATTGCGAACAACGAGGCTGCACTAAATAGTACTGAAGCTCAATCGTCAGACGCTCGACTGATGAGCGACTTCGTGTATGATACCCGCGTCAATTTCGACCCAGAATTAGGCGAATGGCACTTTTCACATTATAGACATCATCGCAATCAGACGCAAGTAGATTTTGCAGGAAATGGACAAGACGAAGGTCAAATGCCAGTTTTTCTGGTGGCAGATGTAGATTTGTTGAAAGCAGAGGCAGCTTATCGTTTGGGCGCATTAGAGGAAGCAGCAACCGTGTTGAACAATGGCAGTCGGACACAAAGAGGTGGATTGAGTCCAGTTTCCGCGCAAGCAGTTCCTATTTGGACGGCAATTCAGTACGAGCGTAGTATTGAGTTGTTAAGTACTGCTCCGTTTGGATTGTGGTTAGATCGAAGACGTTGGGGTAGACGAGAAGACTTGGAAGAGTTGACGGCATTAGGTGGACTGCTAGTTGGCACACCAGCACAGTTACCTATACCAGCCAGAGAGTTGAATAGCCGAAAAATGGAAGTGTATACATTTGGAGGAGCAACCGATCTTTTGGGGATTACGTCTATTCCACAATAACGCCTTACTGCTCGTACCAGTTTTACTCCTCCTCTTCCAATATCAATGTAGGTGTCAATTCATCAAAATGTGCCACCGCTAAAGAAGCTTGTTGAATACGCTCGTAGTTCAAGCTATAGAAAACATATTTACCTATTCGGTGGGTGTTCACCAAGTTAGCTTGACGTAAAATACGAAGATGCTGAGAAGTAATGGATTGCTCTAGATGAAGGGTGCTGTAAATTTTATTGACATTCACTTCCTCATTTTGGTCAATGAATTCAATAATCTTCATGCGCAATGGATGTGCCAAGGCACGTAGAATTTCAGAGGAAGACTCTAACTTCTCCTGATGGATAGTAGTACTATTTTTCATGAACGACTTACTTATAGGAATGATTTGTTGACAGACACCTCATTCCCCTTTTTTACTATATTTCGGCACAACAAATATGAGTTTTTTATTTATACTTTCAAAATAGATGTAAGTTAGTCCTTGATCGCCGATTCCTCTTTTGGACGTAAAACGGCGGCTTGATAGCTGCTCAAAGGGAAGGATTTTACCATTGGAACTTCTCGTTCGTCTATTGTTGCTCCACCACTTTCTCGAACAGCTTCTTCCTTACCGGAAAAGATTCGATAGTGCAATACACCATCCTGTTTTTCTAATAGCACAGTCAATACTGTTCCCATGACCGAAAATCGCTCGACGTATACATTTCCGAATACATAGCCATCCAAAAGGATAGAATTTTGCTCATCTGTCACGTAGCTACTGTCTGTGACTATGAGTTTATACTTCCGAATATCTGCATCTGCATCAGGCACTTTATACATCAAAACCCAATCATAAATGTGCATAGAATCCGTTGGCAGAAGATGCAGCTCCATTGGAACCGTCATGGTCTTTCCTTCCTTATTGTAGATGTTCAAATCGCCTGCCCATTTCCCCGTCCAATCTTTTGGGAATTGGTTTTGAGCGAAGATGGAAAAGCCTAATAACGTAAAAAAACAAAGCAGGAAGATAGGTCTCATTTGATAGGTGTTTCCACAAAGGTACGCTAAGATAAAATAATGAAATCAGAATCTCTTCTGATAAGTACGACTAAAGTCGTCCGCTTTTGTTAGGAATACAACAGTTGAAAGCTCTCACTCTCTCAAACTCTCACTCTCTCAAACTCTCACTCTCTCACTTTCTCCAAAATGCGGATATACCTTTTCTTCCATAAATGAATGATAAAAATCTTGATGCTCCTTCGCATACCGATTAATGGCATATTGAATGTCTTCTTGAATATTGACAGAGGAGGCGGCAGGTTGCGAAATACTCTCTTCCAACCAAGTCGAATGAATCGTGAACGCAAATGTCATATCAGGATGGCTCAATCGACAAACAGGACCAGCTTTCAAGTCTTGAGCGTCAAAAATCCATATTTCTCGTGTATAAGCGTCTTCGTGTAGGTCTGCTGTTCCATTTATCAGAGTGCAAAGAACATAGCCATCCGTCGCTAAATCAATGTCATCAGTATGTTGCCCACGTCGATCCCTAGGCACAAACTGTAAGGAGCGCAGATTTTGATTGAAACGAAATAGATAGTGGTCTTCGATCTGCATCGTCTCCGTATTTTGACGCAATAGACAAAAAGGAACACGCTCTTTGTTCTTTTCTATCATTTCTTCGACTGGCACGATTCGGTGTGTATAGTCGCAATATAGGTCTTTCAAGAAATGCGTTAGAAAACGTGGATCAGCACCGAAACTTTGCCAATAAATTTGTTGAACCTCGTCAACGGTTTTCATTGGAGACAGCAT
Organism: uncultured Saprospiraceae bacterium; assembly: GCA_964385665.1. Classification (GTDB taxonomy): domain Bacteria; phylum Bacteroidota; class Bacteroidia; order Chitinophagales; family Saprospiraceae; genus JAAUTG01. The sequence goes on along the minus strand of CAYLPW010000080.1, from coordinate 13,765 downwards.
ATCGCGATAGGTGTATAAACCAACTGCCCAAGTGTGTGCGCCAGGACTAGCCACATCTTTTTCATCTCCTTTCAGATAAATTTTCTCATTTGATAGAATAGTTCCCTGCTCTCCATCCAATACATACTTTCCAATACGTCCAATATCCATCTGTCCATTGGCGACCAAACCAATGGTATTTTCAAAGATCGTTTCGCCTTCATCCACCACTAGCTCATCGTACGGTCGAATCCATTCTGCCCCACAAGAAGCAGCGTTGTGTGCAGTATGTAAGGTGATTCGTCCGTTTGAATTTTTATAGTCAGCGGAGAAATGAACCACTTCTAAATCTAGTACTAATCGGCGCGCATTAACTGTATCTGAATTGGGGTCTAAATCGCTTCGTTTAATCAGGAAGACAGGTGTTTCAGGTGCTTGTGGATAGGCGGTCAGTTGTCGTAAGATACGGTCAATTTCATGGTCATCAGGAAACGGATTATTCAGCATCACATCGCCCGCGAACTTGAACGCAGAGTCACTAAGGATCAAATAATCCTCTGTCAAACTGTTTTGGTGCATACATTGATTGATGACGATAGGTTGGTCAGTCGCAGCGTCTATGATCTTCCATGAATGCATTTCATCCTCCTGCCACCGAACTAGAAAAACACCATTTTCTTTACTCAACATTCGGTCGCCCACTCGCATAAACAAAGACGTTATCCAGCCAACGGTCGATATAGATGCCATCTTCACTTTTCGCCACCAATCGCCGCTTTTCAGCAGATGAAAGTCGATGTATTTATAAAAGTTATTGACGCGTTGAAGTTGGTCTTCTCTGGAAAGATGTTTGCCTTTTGCTAGAATGTGTTTGAACTGTTCTCGAATATCAATCTTGTGTTTGGACAGTCGCTCGTTGAATCGGCGGTAGAAGAACATATTAGTGAATGTCTTCGTAAAATTGACGGAGAAGAATTCGTATGTAAGGGGATCAAAGGCAGGATGTGCTGTAGTTTGAACGGATTGAAAGGGAGCTGGAATAGCTTTTGGAAATTGCGACACCCAATCTTTATAACCGCCAAACGGTTTTTGCAAACAAAGGTGTTCAGCATCCACTTCCCAAGGTCGTCCACTATCAAAGTTAGCAGTCAAGCGACTATGTTGATCGTCTTTTAATTTGAAAGGAGTAAGGGCAGTATTTAATTGATTTCTTGCGCCAAATCGTTCGGAAATACGCGCAATGCCTCGCGACTCGAATTGCAACTCCGAAGAATGGTATTCACTTCCTTGTTTCGTGGCTTCGTCGGCGTAGTAACAAGGTGTTTTTAAAATGGCTGTTTTTAGGTCGATTCTCCCTTTCTGGTTCAAGTCAAAGCGAAAGAGCATGGCATCACCATTCAAAATATTCGTGCCATATTCGGCGTGAATTGTTTCGCCGTCTGCTTCGTATTTGGGGTAAGGAAGTCCATCAGAATTGACCGAACCACAAGGAGAGTTGATGAACACATAGCCATACAAATCGGTCGGCAACTCGCCTTCAATGACATTCAAAGTACAGGTGACTTCGTCCCGTTTAGCATAAGTAAATGAATGTCGAGTAGCGTCCATAAAAATTGTAAAAATGGTTCGCTTCTTTAAGGCTTTTTGGTTAGCAAGTGTTCTTTTGTGAAGGTGTTAAGTTCGTTAAATGAATCTTATGATTTGGGGAGAAGTCTAAACAGCGGATAGTCGAAGGTTGTACCTTCGATACGATATGCTCGCCTGAAGTTCAATCAGTCCTGTAAACATAGAATTTCTTTGTACCATAGAGCCAAGCTTAGCAATCCCTGCCCGACTTAGAATAATAAAATCTTCTGTGGTCAGGCGAGGTTCATTCCTTACGCTTACCAATCCTTTAGTGCGCCACCAAACGCGAATCCTCCTTCCCTTCCAGCACCGAACTGCCCATCAAAAACTCATCGACGGCTTTGGCAGCTTCTCGCCCTTCTGAAATTGCCCAAACCACCAGCGACTGTCCACGACGCATATCGCCAGCGACGAACACCTTATCGACACTCGTTTGATAATTACTGTCTTTGACGTTTTTTCGGTCTGTCAATTCAATATTCAACTGCTCCAGTACACCTTCCCATTGAGGATACATAAACCCAATAGCTAGTAACGCTAATTGGCATTCGATCAACTCTTCCGTGCCAGGCACTTCGCTCAATTCATGTCGTCCGCTGGCTTCATTTTTTGTCCATTCCACTCGAACGGTCTTCATAGCTTTTAAATTTCCAGCTTCGTCACCGATAAATTCTTTGGTCAACAACGCCCATTGGCGGTCGCAACCCTCTTCGTGGGAAGTAGAGGTTCGTAATACCATCGGCCAATTGGGCCAAGACAAAGGATCACGATCTTCAGGCGGTTTGGCGAGGAGTTCAATTTGGGTAACTGAAGTGGCTTGATGTCGGTTGGATGTTCCTACACAGTCTGCACCAGTATCGCCACCACCAATGACAACCACTTTCTTACCTGTCGCTAAAATATCTGCTTCATCGAATGCGATTTTGCTGACGCGACGATTGTTTTGCTCCAAAAAGTCCATGGCAAAATGAACGCCTTTTAAATCACGTCCAGGAATCGGTAAGTCGCGTGGAATCGTTGAACCGCCACACAACACCACCGCATCAAAGTCATCCGCTAGTTGTTGTGCATCTACATTCACGCCCACATGTGCGCCAGTTTTGAAGACAATCCCTTCTTCTTCCATCAGCGCGACACGTCGTTCGATGACGCGTTTTTCTAACTTAAAATCAGGAATGCCATAGCGCAACAAGCCACCAATTCGATCATTGCGCTCAAAAACAGTGACGTGATGTCCAGCTTTGTTCAATTGCGCGGCAGCTGCCAAACCTGCAGGTCCAGAACCAACCACAGCAACTGATTGACCCGTTCGCTTCGGGTGAATGGCTTTTACGTAGCCTCGTTCAAAGGCTATTTCCGCAATCGACTTTTCGATCTGCTCAATCGCGACAGGTGGCTGATTAATGCCCAATACACAAGCGGCTTCGCAAGGAGCTGGGCAAATGCGTCCCGTAAATTCTGGAAAGTTGTTGGTACTACTCAAGATTTCATACGCTTGCGCCCAGTCTTCATCGTACACCGCTTCGTTGAACTCTGGAATGATATTGCCAAGTGGACACCCGCTGTGGCAAAACGGCACGCCACAATCCATACAGCGCGATGCTTGTTGTTTCGTCTGCTCTTCCGTGAAGTCTTCGTAGAGTTCGTTGTAGTCGCGGACGCGCTCCTCTATGTTGCGTTTGTTAGGTAGTTCTCGGGTATATTTTAGAAATCCTCTTGGGTCTGCCATGATTAGCTATTGGCTATTGGCTATTGGCTATTGGCTTTTCGCCACTCGCTAAATAGCGCAATTGGTGATGAATATTATTTCTCTAAGCGGCTTGGTTTGATAGTTTCGTGATTCCTAGCTGATATTGACTGAATATAGTAGTTAATTCTAGTAGAAAATCGTCTTTAAGTTCCTCATATGGTTGAATGTGAGCCGATGTTCTATCTATTTCTCTATGAGTATCAATTAGGTTATTTAGGCGTTTAATTTGCTCTAAAATATCTAGAACTCTAGCTTCCTCTTTTGAAAGAATATGTTCTTCATTCATAATAAGAAGTATATTAACCATCTAAGAACTATACAAATTGGAAACACATAGGCACATAGAACACATAGTAGATTGGTTTTCAGGATTTTGCGAGTGGAGAACACATAGCGTTTTCGGCTAAAGCCAAAAAATGTATAGCTCTTAGATTAACCATGTAACCTATATGTCTATTCCGACAAATCGGAACAAGTTCTGTTTCAGAATCAACTATTTATTGACAATTTTTCAATATTTTTTACTTCCGCCAATCGCTCTCGCTTCCGTCGCTCCAACACTGCCTTATAATCCCTCGGCATCACTTTCACAAACTTTGACAATTCCGTCTCCCATTCGCTTAAAATGTGCAAAGCTGCTTTACTTCCTGTAAAATTGAAATGCTGTCGAATCAAGTTTTGTAACTGTTTCTCATCTTCCGAATATAAAGGATCAAGATCCACCATTTCGGGATTGACGTGCTGCTCAAAGGTGTTGTTTGGATTGTAGATGTACGCCATGCCACCGCTCATTCCTGCAGCAAAGTTTTTCCCAGTTTCACCAAGGACGACGACGACACCACCAGTCATGTATTCACAACCATGATCGCCAATGCCTTCTACCACCGTTTTGACACCCGAATTGCGGACACCAAATCGTTCGCCAGCCATCCCTCGAATGTAGGCTTCGCCACTCGTTGCGCCATAAAATGCCACATTTCCGATGATGATATTTTGACTCGGTTCAAAGGTAGAATGTCGATTGGGAACGACAATCAAACGTCCGCCCGATAAGCCTTTACCGAAGTAATCGTTTGCTTCGCCTTCTAGCGTAAATTGAATACCTTTTGCGCCAAATGCCCCAAAACTTTGTCCAGCTGAACCGACGAATCGGTATTCAATCGTGCCATCAGGTAAACCCAAGTCATGGTAACGTTTGCTAATTTCATTTGACAACATCGTACCAGTGGCACGATCCGTATTTTTGATGTCAAAGGTACTTTTAACGGCTTGTTTATTGTTCAGAGCAGGCTGCGCGTATCGAATCAGTTTTTGGTCTAAGACCGTTGCTAATCCATGATCTTGTTCTACTTTTTTGTACTGTCCTACGCTTTCATCGACTGGCTCTTTGTATAAAATAGGCGTCAAATCCAACTGGCGATATTTCCAATGTGCCAAGTTTTTCTTCATCTTCAACATCTCCACTTTCCCCACCATTTCTTCAATCGTCGCAAAGCCCAATTCCGCCATAATCTCCCGTAAATCCTGCGCTAAGAACATAAAGAAATTGATGACATGCTGTGGGTCGCTGTTAAAGCGTTTGCGCAACTCTTCATCTTGCGTCGCTATTCCTACTGGACAAGTATTCAAGTGACATTTACGCATCATGATGCAACCTTCAACTACTAATGCAGCCGTTGCCACACCCCATTCTTCCGCACCCAATAAAGTGGCAATCGCTAGGTCGCGCCCCGTTCGAATTTGTCCATCCGTTTGTAAAGTGACCCGATCACGCAGTTTGTTTTTCACTAATGTTTGATGCGATTCTGCTAAACCTAGTTCCCAAGGCAAGCCAGCATGGCGCACCGAAGTCAAAGGCGATGCCCCTGTTCCACCATCATGTCCCGAGATTAAGATGGCATCCGCATGAGCTTTGGCAACGCCAGACGCAATGATACCGACACCAGCTTTAGAGACTAATTTGACATTGATACGCGCTTCTCGATTGGCATTTTTTAGATCAAAAATGAGCTGTGCCAAATCTTCGATGGAATAAATATCGTGATGCGGTGGCGGTGAAATCAGACCTACGCCTGGTGTAGAATGTCGCACGCGCCCAATCCAATCGTTAACTTTGTGTCCAGGCAACTGTCCACCTTCCCCTGGCTTCGCGCCCTGTGCCATTTTGATTTGTATTTCATCGGCATTCGTCAGGTAATGACTCGTCACCCCAAATCGTCCAGAAGCCACTTGTTTGATGGCAGAACGTTCCCAATCACCGTTCTCCTTTTTCGCAAATCGAGCAACATCTTCTCCCCCTTCTCCACTATTACTTTTCGCCCCAATTCGATTCATCGCAATCGCTAAAGTCGTGTGTGCTTCATGCGAGATAGAGCCGAACGACATCGCGCCTGTGGCGAATCGTTTTAAGATATTTTCTATCGGTTCTACTTCTTCTATCGGAATGGAGTCGCCTTTTCGGAAGGTCATCAAACCACGCAATGTTAGTGCTTTCTCTGTTTGGCTATTGATGATTTTGGCATAGGTTTTGTAATCATCGTAGCTATTTGTTCGCGCTGCCACTTGCAGGTAATGAATACTTTTTGGATTAAACATGTGGGCTTCGCCACGTCGTTTCCATTGGAAAACACCGCCCACTTCTAAGCGTGGGTTCGGTACTTCTTGATCTGGGAAAGCTAGCTGATGACGCGTCAATACCTCTTTAGCAATACCATTAAAATCTATGCCTTCGATACGGGACACACTTCCTTTAAAGCAGCGATTCACCACTTCCTTATTCAGTCCTAAGACTTCAAAAATTTGTGCGCCTTGATACGATTGCAGGGTCGAAATCCCAATCTTGGACATGATTTTTAGCAACCCCTTACCAACTGCCTTGTTGTAGCGATACGCCACCTCTTCGGACGTAAACTCAGTATCAAAATACTTGTTGTCTTTTAAATAGTCCAATGTGGCGTACACCATATACGGATTGATCGCACTTGCTCCATATCCGATGAGTGTCGCAAAGTGATGCGTTTCTCGAATATCTCCAGCTTCCACGACAATAGAGGTCGACCCACGCAGCCCCAACTGAATCAGGTGATGATGTACTGCGCCCACTGCCAATAATGACGGAATCGGTGCATTATTTTCATCTGTTGCGCGATCAGAAAGCACAAGAATGTTCTTTTGTTGCCGCGTCCAGTCTTCTGCTGCTGCACAAATTCGATCTAAGGCAGCGCGTAAGCGTCCAGCTTGTCCGTCGGCTTCAAAGGTGATGTCAATGATGCCTGACTGGAAGTGCGGATGCTCGATGTGCTTAATGGTATTCACTTCTGGGTTCGTTAGTATGGGACTGTCCAAATGAATAAATCGAGCATGTTCTGGTTTAGTTTCCAATATATTTCCAGCTCCACCCAGCATCGCGTAAAGTGACATGACCGAGCGTTCGCGGATCGGGTCAATGGGTGGATTGGTGACTTGCGCAAATAGTTGCTTGAAGTAGTTGGCTAAGTGTTGTGAGTGGTGTGATAGGACGGCTAGTGGCGTATCTGCACCCATGGAGCCGATGGGGTCTTTCCCATCGCGTACCATTGGAGCGAGGATGACCTTGATGTCTTCTTTAGTAAAGCCGTGTAGTTGTTGTTGGGTGATGAGCGGTATCGTCGCTGGTCGGGGCGATTCATGAATCGCCCTTACATGAATCGCCCTTACATCCGATAGCCGCAAGCGATACTGCTCCAGCCAGTCGCGATACGGCAGTCGTTTGCAGATGACGTTTTTGAGTTCTTCATCGCCGATGATGCGATGCTCGTCCAAGTCAGCGATGAGCATTTTGCCTGGCTGTAGACGACCTTTCAGCTCAATTGTTGATTCATCCAGTGGCAATGCGCCAGCTTCCGAAGCCACGACTAACATATTGTTTTTGGTCAGGCAATAGCGACTAGGACGCAGCCCATTGCGATCTAAAGTAGCACCAACTAAGATACCATCTGTAAAGCAAACAGAGGCTGGTCCATCCCAGGCTTCCATTAGTATTTTATGGTATTCGTAGAAGGCTCTTTTCTCGTCAGGCATCTGCTCGTCATGCTGCCAAGCTTCTGGAATCATCATCATCAAGGCATGAGGCAAACTACGACCGCCAAGCACTAAAAATTCCAATACATTATCGAAGTTGCCAGAGTCGGAAAGCGATTGCCCACAAATAGGCATCAATAAATCTAACTCCTCAGGGGAAAACAAAGTCGACTGAAGCAGTCTTTCTTTTGATTTCCACCAATTCAAATTTCCAGTAATCGTATTAATTTCGCCATTGTGCGCGATGTAGCGGAATGGCTGTGCCAGCTTCCATTTAGGAAACGTATTCGTCGAGAAACGGGAATGCACTAAAGCAATAGCTGATTTGTAGTCCGCTGCATGTAGATCGGGGAAGTAGGGACGAACTTGATAGGTCGTCAATTGTCCTTTATAAATAATCGTTTTATACGAGAAAGAAGGAAAGTAAAAGTACTCTTTCGTTTGTGGAAAAGTCTGGTGTACTTTGTGGGTGATGAACTTGCGCAACACATACAATCGACGTTCAAACGCTTTGGGTTCAGTGGCTACTTTTGGCGCTACAAACACCTGTTCCATGCGCGGTTCACTCGCTTCTGCCGACTCCCCAATCATATCATTGTCTGTTGGTACTTTTCGATAGCCCAACAAGCGAAATCCAAACTCATCAATGTAATCATCCAGCAAGGCTTTACATTGTTGGCGCAGCACTTTGTCTTTAGGCATCATGACCATTCCGACGCCGTATTTACTAAATTCTGGCAGCTCAAAGCCCATCTCGCTCGACTTCCGTTTAAAGAACTCATGGGGAATTTGAGTTAAAATACCTGCACCATCTCCTGTATTGGCTTCGCAGCCACACGCCCCCCGATGCTCCATATTCGTCAGCATCGTTAGTGCATTCTCAATGACGTCATGTGTTTTGTCCCCATTAAGCATGGCGATGAGTCCTGTGCCACAGCTATCTTTTTCGAGTTGGGGGGTGTAGAGTCCTTTGTTTGTGTCTTGCATAGAATAGTCAGCTTATAAAAGAAAGCTGCTATTTGATAGGAGAAGAAGCATTGTATAGAGGTTATTCTGTGAGACGGGTATTCTTTGTTTGAGGGTGCTTTGGAACTATTTTATTTTCATTACTCCAGTAAATAGCAGTCTACAAAAATGATTAATAAATTGCGGATAAAAAAGTTATCTTTTTAACACAAATACAATTTCTAGATAAATGTATTACAAAATTGACAATGTAATAAGTAGCGTTATATTCAGAATTATCTCTTCCATATCGTACAAATATTGAAACGAAAATCTACTTCTGATTACTATACAGATTATACTTTCAATGTGAAGAATAGAATGCGAATTTGTATTGGATAATCATTTACAGCCTATAGTCTTTGATCAGACAAATGCTAATTTAAGGAACTTATTATTTGTCGTCTAATCGTATCACCGTTTTTATTAGAATACAACTACCAATAATTTTACATTGTCTTCATCCTCTATATTCCCGTGTTCAACGCTCCATTTCCCGCCTCCACCATCTTTTAGTAGCACAGCCTGGTCGCTCCTCCTACCTTTGTCAGCGTAAAAAATAAATCACTCGATGATGAAAGTATTGAAAGCAGCTATTCCTATCTTCCTTCTTGTCTTCCTAAGCGTTCAGTGTACGGACGCTGCAACCGATGAGCAGCCGACTGCTACAAAGACAGCTTCACCAAAAGCAGTCAGCACGACCGTTAAAACCTTTTCTACCATCACTGCCAGTCAAAGCGATGTTCAACAATCCATCGACATCACGGGGCGCGTTGTTCCGATGCAAAGTGTTAGTATTCAGGCAGAAGTGCAAGGCATTGTGTTGCCGCAGCAAAAAGTATTTCGAGAAGGAGTTGTTTTTAAGAAAGGAGAGACGCTAGTGCGCATTGATAGCGACCAAACACTCGAAAATTTGAAAGCACAGCGCAGTCAGTTGGAAAGTACCTTAGTGCGCCTCATGGCAGATTTGGAAAGTGACTATCCAGACGATTATACAGCATGGAATACCTATCTTAAAGAGTTTGACGCGGATGAATTACTACCTGAATTACCAGAGACCAACAATGAGCGCACGCGCTATTTTTTGTCTGCCCGCAATGTTTTCAATCTTTATCATACCATCAAAAGTGCCGAGCAAAACATCTCGAAATTTCGCATTCGTGCGCCTTTCACTGGCGTACTCATGCAAGCAGCCGTGAGTCCTGGCGCGCTTGTCACACCACAGATGCGTTTAGGACTATTCAATCAGATCGGTACGTACGAAATCAAAGCGACCGTTTCCAATCGCTATATCAACCGAATCAAGGTAGGGCAAAAAGTGAATATGAAAGAAATCGGAACGAATCGGACTTGGCAAGCCAGTGTTCAACGCATTGGAAAAAGTATTGATCCCACTACGCAAATGGTGACGATCTATCTACGAGCAAGCGGGGAAGGCTTACGCGAGAATCTTTACTTAGAAGGACAACTGACAGGAGAAACAGTAGCTGACGTGTATCAAATTCCCCGTTCCATTTTGACCTCCCAGAATCAGGTATATGTCATCCGTGATAGTCTGGTGCGACTGAAAGATGTGCAGGTAAAAGGCTATACTGGTAACTACGCTTTGGTCACTGGACTCTCTGAAGGAGATCAGGTCGTGAATGAGGTCGTCAATCAACCGATTGAAGGCACACGGGCAGTTGCTAATACAGACCTTAGCTCTTTATAATTTAAAAATTTGGCTTGATTTTAATTCGTGAAAGTGCGCAGGGAACTTCAACTGGAACGCTCCTTGCGCCACCACGAATCTTCTTGACTATCAAAAAGGAAGGTCAGTGCTTCACTTTGAGGTGAAACGCTGACGAACTTCTTCTAACTATTTCCCAGCATGAGAAGTATCATCAAATATTTCATACAACATCCCACCATCGTCAATCTGTTTGTCCTTCTAATAGTTGGCATTGGATTGATGAGTTTGATGCAAACGAAACGTACCGCTCTTCCGCAACAGGACATTCGTCTATTGAGCATTTTGGTGGTCTATCCTGGTGCGACGCCGACTGAAGTGGAAGAAGGCGTGACTATCAAAATAGAAGAAAACTTGGAAGGCATTCAAGGCATAGATCGCGTGACTTCGACTTCGCAGGATAACTTAGCCTCGATCATTGTGGAATTGGAAGAAGGCGTGGATGCAAACATTGTCCTCGCAGAAACGAAGAATGCAGTCGATAAAATCAGCAACTTCCCTCAAGGAGCAGAGTCGCCTGTTGTTTCTAAAATTGAACCAATTGCGCTGGCGGTGACCCTCGGTGTAGTGGGCGATGCACCTTTGCAAACCATCAATCGCTACGCCGAAGAAGTAAAAGATGAATTGCTACAATACAGAGGCATTTCGCAAGTCTTCGTAGAAGGAACACCCGATGAAGAAATCGTCATTCAGGTGCGCGAACAAGATTTGAGAGCCTACAATTTGAGCTTCATGGAGGTGCGCAATGCCGTCGCTCGCGCCAATTTGGAAACCTTTGGCGGCAGCATCAAAACTGGTACAGAAAACATCAGTATCAAAGCCAATAATAAAGGCTACTACGCTGATGACTTACGCAATTTGACAGTTCGTTCCAATCCAGATGGCTCGGTGATTCGATTAGCAGAAGTAGCGAACATCCAAGACCAATTTGCAGATGTCGCTACCGCAAAATACTTAAATGATGAGCGCACCGTCACAGTCAGTGTTTACAGCCTCAATGAAGAAGACATTCTAGGCAATGCAGAATACGTGAAAGCCTACATCGCCGACTTTAACGAAACACACGAAGGCGTTCAGTTGAAAGTATTGGAAGATGGTACGATTGCCTTGCGTGACCGATTGAGCACGATGGTGAATAATGGTGTCGTTGGTTTTTTATTGGTTCTAATTGTGTTGGCGTTGTTCTTGGATCGTTATTTGGCGTTTTGGGTGGCGTTAAAGATTCCTGTCGCTATCGTTGGGATGTTTTTGTTTGCCAGTCTTTATGGCATGACGATCAATGTAGTGTCGCTGTTTGGCTTCATCGTCGTTTTGGGTATTTTGGTTGATGATGGTGTCGTCATTGGTGAAAATATTTATCAACATGCCAAAGAGTTAGGCAAACCACCTTTGCAAGCTGCACTCGATGGTACAATGGAGATGCTGACGCCAGTTTTGCTCTCGCTTTCGACTACAGCGGTTGCTTTCTCCCTTTTCTTTTTCCTCCCCACTATCGCAGGTGACTTTTTCGGCGAAATGGCATTCGTAGTCATCGTGGTGTTACTACTTGCTATGGTCGAAAGTTTCTTCATTCTGCCAGCGCATTTAGCCCATTCCAAAGGCTTGCGAGATGATGTAAAGTTAAGTAAAATAGAGCAAGCGTTCAGCAACATGGTGGCTTGGTTGCGTGATCGAATTTATTTACCCACGGCGAATGTGTTAGTCATGAAAAATAGATGGCTCACCTTCCTATTGTTTGTGGGCATGCTCGGCGGCACACTGTTTTTCGCAGCACAAGGCAATGTCAGTTTTACTTTCTTCCCCAACCTAGATGACGACGCTGTCTTTGTTGAATTGGAAATGCCAGCTGGCACATCGAAAGAAGTCACTAAGGACAAATTAGAAGTGCTGGAAAAAGCAGTCTGGGAAGTCAATAAAGATTATTCTTCCAAGCGCAGCGATGGCAATGAAGTCGTTCAGTTTGTGGAGCAAATTACAGGACCACTAGAGAATCAAGGTAAGCTCAAAATCACCTATCTAGGTGGCGAAACGCGCGGGATCAGTTCGTTTGAATTGAACAATGCGATTCGTGAAGCTGCACCGCCACTCGCCAATGCGAAAAGTGTGGTTTATGGTATCGGAGCAACGACGGCTGCTTTTGGAAAGCCCGTGGAATACTCATTGAAAAGTAAAGATTTAGCGGAACTACGAGCCGCTAAGAAAGAGCTAAAAGCAGAACTCCGTGCATTGCCAGAATTAAAAGACGTAGCGGACAATGATCGTACAGGCGCGAAAGAATTATACATTGAACTACTACCCAATGCAGAATTACTCGGTTTGAGTTTGGCAGATGTGATGAATCAGGTGCGTTCTGGCTTTTTTGGTATCGAAGCACAACGACTGCAACGCGACGATAAAGAAGTGAAGGTTTGGGTGCGCTACGATGAAGAAGGACGTGCTTCTGTGGAGCAATTACAACAAATGCGTATCCGAACACCCAATGGTGGCGCGTATCCATTGAATGAAATTGCA